>JBJEGL010000001.1:0-17591 GCA_051875035.1 Candidatus Gastranaerophilaceae bacterium
CGATCTGTTTTTAAAGCTATTGGAAAATTAAATAATTTAAAAGAAGTTTTAAAACAACGTCAATGTGAACTTGGTGATATTAACAGCGGAATTGGTCATATCAGATGGGCAACACACGGCGGAGCAACAGAATTTAATGCTCATCCGCACACTTGTAATTGCGGTAAATTAGTTCTTGTTCATAACGGAATTATTGAAAATTTTAAAGAATTAAAAGAAAAATTATTGGCAAAAGGTTGTATTTTCCGCTCACAAACCGATACGGAAACAATAGCTCACTTATTTGCATATCATTACGGAAAAACACATAATTTAAAAGAAGCAGTTAAAGAAGGCTTGAAAGAATTAAAAGGTGCATATGCTATTTGTGTTATGCATAAAGATGAACCCGGGACAATAGTCGCAACAAGGAAAAACGCACCGCTTTTGATTGGTGTCGGAGAAGGCGAGAATTTTATTGCAAGCGACATTCCCGCATTTATTGAATATACAAAAAAAGCTATATATCTCGACGACGGAGAAATTGCTGTTGTAAAAAAGGACAGCATTAATTTTTATAATTCAAACAATGAAAAAATATCAAAAAAGGTTGAACAATTGCCGTGGGAGCCTGTTGCGTTAAGCAAACTCGGATATAAGCATTTTATGCTGAAGGAAATACACGAACAACCTGATGTAATCAGAAATGTTCTCAATGGAAAACTTTTCGATATTAATGAATCTATTGTTCTTAATGAAGTAAAATTAAATGCAGAAACTTTAAAGAATTTAAACAGAATTGAGATTATTGCATGCGGAACATCTTTACATGCCGCAATGGTCGGAAAATATATTATTGAAGATTTTACCGGTATAGCTGTTGACGTTGAACCTTCAAGTGAATATATATACAGAAAAACGGTTACAGATGCAAAAACACTTGTTATTGGTGTATCTCAATCAGGAGAAACAGCGGATACAATTACAGCTATAAGACAAGCTAAAGAAAAAGGGGCTCACGTTTTAATCATAACCAACCGACCTGATTCAAGCATGGCGAGATATGCAGACAGTCTTATTCCTGTAAGTGCGGGTATTGAGATAAGTGTAGCCGCAACAAAATCTTATACGGCTCAATTATTGTCCTTCTATTTACTTGCAATAAAATTGGCGGAAATAAAAGAAACTGTTTCAAAAGAGTTCTTACGTGATTTGAAACACGAATTAATTCAAATTCCTGTAAAACTTGAAGAAATTTTAAATAATACAGAGTCGATAAAGCAATGTGCAAGAAAGTTTGCAAATTATAGAAACTGTATTTTCATTGCTCGTGGCATTAACCTTGCAACTGCACTTGAAGGAGCATTAAAACTTAAAGAAATAAGTTATATTAATGCAACAGGTTATGCCGCAGGCGAATTGAAACATGGTCCTATTGCAATGCTTGATGAAACAATGCCTGTTTTATCCATTTTAATTCCGGGTGGAATCAGTTACGATAAAATTTTATCAAACAGTGAAGAAGCAAAAGCAAGAAATGCAAGATTAATTGCACTTACCTCTTCTGAAGATGCTCATCTTGAGGATATTTTCGAGAATATTATTAAAATTCCGGAAGTTCCTGAGATTTTATCACCGATTATAGCAAATGTTCCTTGTCAGTTATTGGCATATTATATTGCTGAATTTTTGGGCAAAGATGTTGACCAGCCCAGAAACCTTGCAAAATCCGTTACGGTTGAATAATGATTGAGACTAAACAAATTTTTATTAAAAAGAAATTACCGTTTGACGCTGATACTATTGAGTCCGAGCTAAAAGAGCAAGGATATAATGTTTTGCGTTGGGCGGTTGTAAAAGTAACCGACACGGATTTTATAATAGATGCTGCAATAATTAATAGAGATAATAAAGATGAAGTGTAAAATTTGCGGATATAATAACAAAAATAACTGGTGAATTTGCGAATATTGCGGTTGTTATCTTCATTTTCCGGATACATATATTCATATAATTGTTGCAATAGTATTGTTTTTAATAGGTTTTTTATCACGCAACATTCAATTTTATATTAATCTATTCTTGTTACCTTACGGTATTTATATTGCTGTTATTGTGTTTACAGACATAATAGACGCTTATAAAATCAGAAAGAAAAATAACATAACATGAAAGGACTTAAGAGAAAAGTCTATCCCAAAAATAGACCCAAATATAACTATTGAAGAAATAAATAATTTTGACAACAGTTATTTTGAACAAAAAAGTATAAAAAATATACAAGAAATAGATAAAATTAAAAAGGACGTATCTGCATCAGAAAATTCTGTCATTTTATTGTTTGTTATAGCTTGTATTTTATTATCATCATCACTTTCTTTGGCATTAATGATGTCACCGACAACAATGGGAAATATAATTTGGATTATTTTATTTGCTTTATTTTTACTAAATTTATTTTGTTTGTTTGGTCGGGAACGTTTAAAAAATTTACGCCATGTTGCTGTAATAGCAGATACTATAATAATGGTAATTATATTTTTTTACATATTTGTTCCTATATTAACAAGAATATAAGACGCAAAATATAGTACAACAGTTTAAACGTTTAGTAATTTTAAAACCGGTTCTATTAAATTTGTAAGATTTTTTTCTTTAATGATAACATTGCAGCAGCTTCAAGAACCGGTTTTCCGCAAAAAGAAACTCTTATATCGGCATATTTAAACATGCTTAAATCATTGGCTCCGTCACCGACTGCAATCGTATTTGCCGGAGTTACACCAAGTAATTTTTGCAATGTTTGAAGCATTTCTCCTTTGCTTGATGAGAACATCATTTCTCCACCGACAAGTCGTGTCATTTTTCCGTTTTTAAAGTGTAAGATATTGGTAAAATCCGCATCTAAGCCTAAAACTTCCCTTGCAGGAACCGTTGCTGTTTTAAAGCCTCCCGAAAAACAAACAGTTTTGAAGCCTATTTTTTTAACTCTGATACAGTTTATTTTGCACCATTCATAAGAGGAAGTTCACGACAAATTTTTTCTACTTTCTCTTGTTCAAGTCCTTTTAATAACGAAACTCTTTTTGTTAAACTTTCAAAAAAATCTATTCTGCCTTCCATTGCATCTTTTGTTATAGCCGCAATTTGTTGCTGTAAACCAAACTCTTTTGCAAGAATTTCAAGAGTTTCACCATCCATAAGCGTGGAATCAAAATCAAAAACCGCTAACTTCATAAACTATATTCTTGCTTTCTTGACTTTTTTCTTTCTGGCTTTTATTTGTCTTACCTTGGCTTTTATATCAGCCGCCATTTGCTGTTGAATGAATTCAACTTCTTTCTTAATTTTTAAAATTGCAACGGTAGGGTTTGTTTCAAGTTTTTTTAGTTCAAGAAGTTTTGACTTTAATTTATAAATATCATTTTCCGCAAGGTCAATAATGTCGGTTACTTCTTTAATTTCGGCACTTGTAAAATTATGTTCCGAAAGAGTTTTATTTAAAGATACCAATAACTTTGTCTTCATCTCACTTTGAGTTGAATCGGTATTGAGTTTTATTGGTTTTGTACTGTTAGCGTTAGACTTTCCTAAAAAATTAAATAAACCCATATTTCTTTCCTCTTATATTATAAGAATAACATCACTATAATTTTTTGTCATGTCTAATTTTCTTAATATTGCTTTACAATTTTTTGAATAAAAATATGTTTAATATTTTGTTTGAAAACTCTTGTTTTTTTAGGAAAAAACAAAAAAAGTTACTATATAAATTTTTAAAATATTAAGAGAAAAATTTTTAACGATAGTTCATAATGTGACAAACGGCTTATTTGTGATATTGTATTTATAGTTCCTTAGCGGAGCTAAATGAAAATAGATTATGAGGAAATAAAAATGGCACTACCAAACGTAGCATATTTTTCAATGGAAATGGCATTAGACCAATCATTAGCCATATACTCCGGAGGTTTGGGATTTTTGGCAGGATCACACATGCAATCTGCAGGATATCTTCAAATGCCTATGGTCGGAGTTTCAATTCTTTGGTCATTCGGTTATTACGATCAACGTATTAGTGAACAAGGTAATGTGGAAGTTGCATACATTCGTAAGTATTATGATTTTCTTACACCTATTGCGGCTTCTGTAGATGTAGTTATTTTTGGAGAAAAAGTTAAAATAAAAGCTTTCAAAGTTGATCCGGAACTTTTCGGAACATGTCCGATATATTTGTTAACAACAGATATTCCAGAAAATTCAGATTGGGCAAGAAGAATAACACACAAATTATATGATGGTGATGAAAAAATCAGAATTGCTCAAGAAACAGTTTTGGGTGTTGGCGGTATAAGACTCCTTCAAGCAATTGGTGAAAAGTTTGATTGCATTCACTTGAATGAAGGTCATGCTCTTCCTGCTGCATTTGAACTTTTAAGACAATATAATGGAGAACTTGATAAAGTTAAGAGAAGAACAGTATTTACAACACATACTCCTGTTGCTGCCGGTAACGAAGTTCACTGGGTTGATACACTTCTTCAAGGTGGATTCTTTGCAGGATGTACGAGAGAAAAAGCAGTTGAACTCGGCGGTGAACACTTCTCTTTAACAGTTGCTGCACTTAGAATGAGCCGTTTGGCAAATGCTGTATCACAGCTTCACGGTCTTGTTGCTAATAAAATGTGGGAATGGGTTGAAGGCAGATGTCCTATCAGAGCTATTACCAACGCTGTTAATGTTCACTATTGGCAAGATAAAAGAATTGCTGATGCTAAAACATTGCAAGACTATTTAGATGCAAAAATCGAAATGAAAAAACAAGTATTTAAGTACATAGCAAATAAAACAGGTAAAAGACTTGATCCTAATGTTTTAACAATCACTTGGGCAAGAAGATTTGCTGATTACAAACGTGCTTGGTTATTGTTCATGGATATGGACAGAATTACAAAGCTCTTGAATGATAATAAAATTCAATTGGTATTTGCCGGAAAATTCCACCCTGATGATGTTATGGGTCGTGAAATGTTTGACAAAATCCTTCACCAATCAAGAACAATGAAGAATGTTGTTATTATTCCGGGATATGAACTTGATCTCAGTGCTAAACTTAAAAAATGTTCTGATATATGGCTTAATACACCGCTCAGACCTTTTGAAGCATCAGGTACTTCAGGTATGTCAGCTAACATGAACGGTGCATTGCACTTATCTATTTATGACGGTTGGGCTGTTGAAGGTACGTTCCCTGGAATTAACGGATATACTGTTGAATATCCTGGTCTTGATGATGAAATTCCTTGGGAAGAACGTCATAGAAAAGATTATGAATTCATTATGAATACAATTGAACAGAAAATTATCCCAACATACTATGATAAGAAACTTCAATGGGCAAGACTTGTACGTCAAGCAGTCAGAACTTCTGTTGCTTATTTCAATTCTGATCGTATGGTTATTGAATATTACAACAGATTGTATAAACCTATTGCTCACGAAGATCCTAAAGAAGGCGGTTTGGATAACAACTTTGAAATTACCGAAAATCCTAACTATGATGCGTGGACTTTCTCTAATATCAAATAATTTTCAATTACTAAGTAGAAAAAGAGGCTTTACAAAAAGCCTCTTTTTTTGTTTATATAAATAAAACATATTATGTATACAAAAGAAAAAATAAGGCTAATTCACAAAGAAAAACGTAAAATGCTTAATATGAAAGAATTAAGCGAAAAAATTGTAAATAAATTTTTTTCTCTTTCTGAATTTCAAAGTACAAAAAATATTTTTACATATATCCCGCTTAGAAATGAAGTTAATACAAATAGCATTTTGCAGTTAAAAAATAAAAATATTTTTGTCCCTAAAATAATAGGACGAGAAATTATAATGACCAAATTCACTCCTTTAAATCTGACAAAAAACAAATACGGAATATTGGAGCCGGAAAATGCAGTACCTGTATTACCTAAAAAAAATGATATAATTATTATTCCTGCACTTGCAGCAGATAATAATTTTAACAGACTTGGATACGGCGGTGGATATTATGACAGATATTTGAGGAATAAAGAAGGAATAACAATCGTTTTCATTCCTCAAGTGCTGCTCATTTCAAAACTGCCTGAAGATATATATGATGTTCCTGTCGATATTATAATTACAGAAACAACTATTTGTAAAAATATTTCTTAATATAGTATTATTATTAATAAAACTAAAAATATTTGTTATATAATACTTATAATTAAGGATGGATTTGATTATGAAAAATGTAGGTTCTAAAATATATTTTCTTTTTGTATTCATAGTAGCTTCTCAAATACCTGCTCAAGCATATCTTGATCCGGGTACAGGCAGTCTTGTTTTGCAAATATTAATAGCAACTTTTGCCGGTGTTGTTTATTGGTGCAAAGTTCAATGGAATAATATTAAGGGATTTTTTGGAAAGTTATGGAACAAAAAGTAAAATCATCGTTTAGAGATCCGTCAGGTTATGTATATGAAGAAAACGGAAAAATTTACAGAAAAATAAATGAACAATATTTAGATACATATAATTGTTTAATGAAAAGTGGATTGTACGAGGAGTTATTAGCACAAGAATTAATTATTCCTCATAAGGAAATGGATTTTAATGTTATAAAACCCAATATGGTTTTTATTTCTTATCCGTATGAGTGGTCTTTTTCTCAATTAAAAGATGCAGCTTTAGCAACGTTAAAAATACAACAGACAGCATTAAAATTCGGGATGTCTTTAAAAGATGCCAGTGCCTATAATATTCAGTTTTATAATGGTAAACCGGTTTTAATAGATACATTGTCTTTTGAAAAATATACTGAAGGTTCAATGTGGGTTGCATATAAACAATATTGTCAGCATTTCTTAGCACCTCTTGCATTAATGTCTTATGTTGATTTAAGATTATCTTCATTACTTAAAAATTATATTGACGGTATCCCTCTTGATTTAGCGTCAAATCTTCTACCCTGGAAATCAAAGTTAAACTTTGGAATCTTGACAAATATACACATACATGCAAAATCACAAATAAAACATCAGTCAGATGCGAGAGGTGTACAAGGTTCTATAACGAAATTTCAGTTCGAAGCACTAATTGATTCTTTATTTTCATGTACTTCTAAATTGAAACCCAAAACACAATCTACAGAATGGGAAAATTATTATACTTTTACAAATTATGATGACGAGTCGTTTCAACAAAAGAAAGATATTGTATCTGAATTTATTGAAAAAATAAAACCACAAAAAATTTGGGACTTGGGTGGAAATATCGGTATATTTTCAAGAATTGCTTCCGATAAAGATATAAACACAGTATCTTTTGATATAGACCCTCTTGCTATAGAAAAAAGCTATTTGACGGTAAAAGAACAAGGGGAAAAGAAGATTTTGCCTTTAATTTTGGATTTGACAAATCCTTCACCTTCAATAGGTTTTGCAAATGAAGAAAGAGATAATATTGTTTTAAGAGCAAAAAATGTTGATTGCATCATGGCTCTTGCTATAATTCACCATCTTGCTATTTCAAACAATTTGCCGCTTGAAAAAGTTGCTGAATATTTTTCTCGTATGAGTAAAAACTTAATAATTGAATTTGTCCCTAAAGAAGATTCACAAGTACAAATTCTTCTTGCAACAAGAGAAGATATTTTTCCCAATTATAATGTTGAGGGTTTTGAACAAGCTTTTTCAGATTATTACAATATAAAGGAAAAACAACCAATTGAAGGTACACAACGTATTTTGTATTTAATGGAATTAAAATAAATGCATAAAAATAAAATTATATCTGTATTATTTTGCTTATTATTCTTTTTCTTAATAGCAGGAAATATCTTTAATTATAGAACAATTTATAAACAGACTTTTCAATTTAAAGATTTTGACAGTACAAAAGATGCACCTATAGTTTTATATGAAAATAAAAATAAGTTAGAAAGTGTCAAACTTGATGCAATAAATAATTTAGTAAAAAATCTTTTAATATCTTTTGATTTTAAGATTAACTTTGTTAATCAGTGGGATAATTTATTTCAAACATCTGATTACAACAACGGTATAAGGATTGAACTGGATAAAGCTAATAATGCAACTTTAGTAATACATTCTACAGGGCAAACAGGACTGAAGGGGATTCCACTCAGAAAGTTTGATAATAATGTATGGTACAATATAAAAATAATAAAAAAAACAGATGAATTACCTAAAATTTATGTAAATAATAAACTTTTAAAAGATATTGAAAATTCTGACGAACAACAAGATACAATTGAAAATTTTCAAACGGATAATATTATAATTGGTCGTGGGTTTGACAGTAATAGAACATTTAATGGTCAAATTAAAAATTTTAAATATAATTTTTTGGCACAAAAGCATAATAAAATAATTGAAAATATCTTTACTATATTTAGCTATTTAGTTTTATTATTATTGATAATACTATCTGTGTTAAATATAAAAGAAGAGTATAAAACAAGTAAAGATAAAAATACATTTCATATCAAAAATTTATTATTTTTATTGTTATTTAACTTGTATCCAATAACTTTTGCTTATCTATCGAATATAAATGAATTAATGTTTACGGAATTTTTAGAATTCGGATTGATTTCTTCAGTAATTATATCATTAATTTATGCAATATTATACAAATTTGTAAGAGCAGATAAATTATATATTATTCTATTTATATTTATCTCAAGTTTTTATTTGACAGGACACATATACAACAAATTTTTCTTGTTTTGTCCGATTGAACAATATCTAAAAATCATAATCTCATTATGTGTAATAGTAATAACCGGATGTATTTTCAGTAAAAGACAATTTGAATCATTTATAAAAGTTTCAAATTTTGTGATAACAATTCTTCTTTCATTGGCAATATTGTCTAATTGTTCGCTGATTTATCATCATTTTAAAAGAGTAGCAACAGAAATAAAAAATAAAAATATAACATATAAAGAAAACCCGAAAAATATCGGAAAAATTAAAGATTATATAAACAAAAAACCTAATATATATTTTATAATTCTCGATGGATATATAAATTCACAAGCTGCATACAAATATTATAATTTTGATAATTCACAATTTATTCAAACATTACGCTCAAAAGGATTTTATGTTGCGGATTATGGAATATCAAACTATGGACACACTAAATTTTCTGTTCCCAGTATGTTAAATTTCAATTATCTTGAAAAATTAGGTATAGATTCCGATAATAAAACTGTTTCTATTGATGATAAGTTAAACTCCTTATACATTAACAACAAATTAGTTTCAAATTATTTATGTAATAAATATAATCTTTATTACATAAATTTAGAAAATGCAATAGCAAGAAATTTTAATGAAAAACATGTATATAAAACATTCTTGCCGCCAGATAATACCTCGGAATATACACTAAAAAATATGATTTTGCAAAATTCATTTTTATTTGTTAATACAAGTAATTTTGGTTTAGCACACAGAGAAAATGTCTATGCAGCATTTGATTATATTAGAGAATGTGCAGCAAATAACTCTTCTGATAAATTTATTTTCGCACATATTTTAACTCCGCATTTTCCTTATGTTTTTGATGAGCATGGTAATCTTCCCGATCCAAAAGACAGAGAAGAAATAATTATTAATAAAAAACAGAATACATATACACCAAATAGTAAAGCATACTTAAAACAAATAAAATACATAAATAATTTAGTAATAGATTTATTTGAAACCATAAACAAATCTGATTCGGAGGCTGTTATCATATTTGTTTCCGACCATGGGTATGCCCCTAAAAAAGATTATCCTTTATCTAAACCTGTGTTTGCTTTTTTCAATGACGATGATTATTATGTACGAGCAGGAAACCTGGAGGCTGTTTATTTTCCGGACAGAGATTATTCAATGCTTTATGATTCAATAACACCGGTTAATTTAGTAAGAGTCTTATTGAATAAGTATTTTAATGCTAATCTGCCGCTTATTGAAGATAAGCACTATTATTCTGAAACTTATGTAAAGTATGAACCGATTGATGTAACTCAGAATGTAAAAAAACAAATGACAATTCATAAATAATAAATACTTGCATGATTACCTTTATAAATGAAATATACAAAAAAGGAACTTAATGTAAACATTCTTTATTAACGTATGGAAAAATACTTGTAAAATGTTTGCTCTGCTGTATTTTTGAAGTAAAATTGTATTATGGAATAAGGGGAGATTTATTATGGAATTTTTCAGAAATAATAGAAAACTTATTATAATTTTAATTACTCTCAGTTTTGTAATCACTCCGCTCGCAGTGGCAGTATTTTCTGTTTTTCAGGGATAATATTTGATGAAAATTTCACAAGTCAAAAATATAGTTGCATTGATATTGGTATGTGCAATATTAAATATTGTACAACCTTCTTTTGCTGCTAATTTGAGTGAAATTAATAAAAAACGTAGAGAAACAAGAGCAAAAATTAACAGATTGAAGATTCTTGAAACTCAAGAAACAAACAAAATGATAAGAAATCAACAAAAACTCCAAAAAAATGAACGTGAATTACAAAATTCGCAAGCACAGTATGACAGAGCAAAAAACAGGCTTGATACATTAGAAAGTAACTTAATGCGTTCAAAAGCGGATTTTGCACAGAACGAAGAGTTGGTAAGACACAGAATTCGACAAATATACAAAAAAGAGAGAATGGGTTCTTTTGCTTTAATATTATCATCAGATAGCATCAACACTTTTTTAGACAGAATTTATTATCAAAAATTAATAGCACAAAGAGATAAAAATAATCTTGAATTAGCAAGACAGCGTGCATTACGTATTGCAAGTCTAAAAGTTCAAGTAGAAAATGAAAAAAGAATATTATCTTCTTCAATAAATAATATGACAAGCCGTCAAAGGCAGATTCAGAACGAAATCAACAGCAATGCGGCTATGATTAATAAATTAAAAACAGACAGAGCCGCATTTGAACGTTCAGAAAGAGAGCTTGCGAGGCAGTCACAAATTATTGAAGGTATGATTTCTAAAAGTACACGTCAAAGCACTGTTGTAGCTGCTTCCGGGGCTTTTTTGCGTCCGTGCGGGGGAAGAATTACATCATATTACGGTTATAGAATTCACCCGATATTCAAATCCAAGATTTTTCACTCCGGCGTTGATATAGGTGCACCAATGGGAACTCCCATTAAGGCTGCAAATTCCGGAAAAGTTATTTATACAGGTTGGTATGGAGGATACGGTCAGGTAGTTATTATCGACCATGGACGTGTAGGAGGAAATCCTACATCAACATTGTACGCTCACCAATCAAGAATAGCTGTTTCAAAAGGACAAAGTGTTTCAAGAGGTCAAGTCATCGGATATGTAGGCTCAACCGGATATTCAACAGGACCTCATTTGCATTTTGAAGTACGTATAAACGGAAAGACAGTTAACCCGCTTAATTATATATAAGGTAAAGGCATTATCGTGAAAGTTTTCAAAAAATTATTATTAAATATTTCTATATTACTTGCGGCAATTAGTTTGCCTTGTTTTGCCGCAGATTTAACAATTGACACAATAAGAAATCAAGCTTTTGATAATCCCGTTTATAAACAGCCGGCTTATAAAGAAGTAAGTCTTTTTTCCAAAAAAGATAAAAAAGAAAAAAATAATAAAAAAGGAGTATCTGTTCAGCATTTTGACAATTCGGAAGACAATGGTGAAAATTCTTTGACTGATACAACATACATAAAAAAATATAAAGAACCCCTTAAAAAAAATATTAGAAAAAAACAGTTCAGTATTACTGTCCAAACAAATGATATTCCGGAAGAACTTGATGAAGAAAAAAATAATATAATTCAAGAGGCAGATACTAAAGAAGATGAAAGTGCAAAAACTTTTGAACCTTCTGATAAAAAGTTTTTTTCAAAAATCAAAAAGAAAAAATTAAAATCTAAAAAGAATGATAATCAAGTAGTTTATAAACCATCAAATATTATATTAATTGCAGATACGACAAATTATTATCCCGAACAAGGAGAAATTGAAGCTATCGGTAATGCAAAGTTGGAAATCACAGGACAAGATTTTATTTTATATGGCGATAAATTGATTATAAACCATGATACAAATAGTGTTAGAGCCTATGATAATGTAAAAATTATACAAAAGGAAAACACAACTACCGGAGATTTTATTAATATAGATATGTCAACGGCATCTGGCTGGATACAAAAGCCGGTTTCTTCAAATTATTCCGTAAAAATTCATGCCAATGAAGCTTATGTTTATCCAGATAAAATTGAAGAATATGACGGTGTTGCCAATATTATGGAAGATAAACGAATTTTAGTCGGCGGTGCAAGTTATTCAAATATTTTTAATTTTCAAGGAGCAACGGTTGGTGATTCTTATTTATATCAAAGAGAACCAAAGCCGGTGAAGTTTAAAGTAAAAGATATCAAGGTAACATCAAAAGAAGGTCATAATGTTATAAATATGAAGGGAGTAGGAGTTTATTACAGAAAATTTAAACTTGGAGCAATGCCTTCATTGCAATTAGTTACGGATAAAGAACAGACTGTTATGCAGATGAATGGTCCGGAATTCGGGAATACCAGTGAGCTTGGAATGTTTATCGGACCTTCCATTGTATTAAATACACCATTATCTTCCACATTAAAGATATCACCCTTGCTTGTTTATTCCGATGATGAAAGTAAGCTTGGTGTCGGTGCTGCGGCAACATTTATGAGCGGTTCAAATTTTACGCAAGCAGCATACGGTAGTGCAGAAAATAAATTTCTTTTAAAAGGATTTCAATCTATAACACCGAACTTAAAATTAAATTATTCTCAAAATTCTTATGTTTCGCAATGGTTTTTGGGATATAGAAGACCAATGTATTCAATAGACTTAGAATATTCGGATAATTATTATATAAAAGATTTAAATGCAAAATTTGAACAACGATTAAGCGGCGGTGCATATTCCGATTTTGGAAGAATAAGTAAAATGGCAGAAGGTCGTTTAAGATGGATGACTCAATTAAGTAGAAATTTTTTGTCTTATACAAATAGTGCTAATACATTTGCTATGGATGTCGGTTTAGTCGGACAAACATCTTTATCTCAATATACAACAGGAGATACATTAGGTATAGTTAGAATAGGACCTTCTTTAAATACTACATATCGTGGTTGGTCACAAAACTTTATTTACTTTCAATCAGGTGTAGCCGGAAATACTCCTTTTATTTTTGATGATTATTACTATTCTAAATCAAATTTACAAATTATTGAAACTTTAAGATTAAATAAATTTATTAGTTTGGGTTATGTCGCATCACTTGCTCTCGGTGGAATTGATTCATATTATACAGGTGCATCTAATCCTGCAACGAGAGATTTTTTCCAGGAAAATATGTTTATGGTCAACTTAGGACCGGATGATGCTAAAGTAACATTGTTATATGATGCTTACAGAAAAACAACCGCAATATATTTTTCAATGCTGCTTGGAACAAAAGATATGGATATAGCTTTTGATAAAACAACGATACATAATCCTGATACTCTTATGAATGAAAACAAACAACTACATTGGATTAAAGATAAGTTTAATAACATAAGATATAAGGTTTTCCCTCTTACAAATCCAAATTTTGACAGAACAAAAGACTTGTATCCATCAGAAAATATTAACACATATTTAGATGAAGAAGATTCTAATAGCGGAGTGAATTCTGACTCTGATGACCCAATTATTAAAGAATTTGGGCAAACTCTCTCTCCGTTTATTCAAAATCAAGAATTAATGAAAAGAGGATTATAAATTTATTTGAGATAAAGAAAAGTCCGATGATTAAACAAGTAGTACATCGGGCTTTTTATTTTGCTTTACAACCAGAGTCCAAACTATCTATATATCCGTCATAGTCATTATCTATTCCGTCAAAACAAGAACCGATTGACTCGAAACCTTCCGCACTCGGATTCCTTGTTAAATATATATCGGGAATTTTATTCCACAATTGTAAAAAATTTGCTTTTAAATATTTTACAATATCTTCATCTTCAATTTCTATACTGTTTTCATCATTGTATTGATTACCGCTTTTTGTAAAGTTCATAGAACCTAAAAATGCAATTTTGTCATCGATTAATATTGATTTCATATGCATTTTACCTGCAAAATTTTCTACTTTAACGGAAATATTGTTATTTCTTAAACCTGTATGAACAGAATATCGGTTACTTGCACTCGTTGCGTCAATTATTAGTTTTATATCAATCCCTCTGTTTTTTGCATTGATTAATTCTGCTTGCAGTTCTTTGTCCGTAATGATAAATGCAGGAATGTATATATAATTTTTTGCATTTTTAATTGCCGGAATTATTTTATTAGTTATAGTTCGGTCTTGAGGCGAAAAAGTAACGGATATTTTTGATTTATCTATAATAACACTATTTGTTTTTGTTTGTTTTTTAACAGAATGAAATTTATTTTGCATAAAATTTTCAAACTCGTTAAGATATATTTCAGCAATATCTTTTGATTTAATAACTATAACACTATTTGTATTAAATCCTGACAGGCCGGTATCTGTAATATTTGTACTGCCGGTCCAAACAGTATGATTATCAAATATAAAAAATTTATTATGCATTAATTTGTTAGAATACTTCTCTGGTTTTTCATCAGTTATAATTATATCTGAAAAATTTTTTGCAATATTTTCTGTTTCTTGAAAATTTGGGTTATAAGTTTTATCAGTAGCAATTCTAATTTTTACGCCACGATTCTTTGCTTTTATAAGTGCATCTGTAATAATGGGCTGATTCCTTAATTCATAAACTGCCATATCGATAGAATTTTGAGCTTTGTCAATTTCTGTTTTAAGCGATTGACATATTTTTGTGTCACATCTTTGATTTGGTTTAAAAACTTCTGTACTGATAGATTCTATTATTTTAATATTACTGCTGCTATTTGTATTTTCAATAATTTTAGAATAGAGCTTCTTATTTATTTGCGTTTTGATTGTAGGACTTAGACAATATTTGCAGGGTTGTGCCTTCTTAGGAAGTTCGTCCACCGTGACATATTTTTTCTTAACAGAGCTGATACCATGTTTGCAATCTAAAGCATGATATTTATAGCTTTGAAGGTTTAGAATGTAATATAGCTTAGAATTTCCTTCATTTTTTAACTTTTCAAATTCGATTATATTTTCGTACTGTTTGTGTTTTTCGGACATGGTATGAGCAAGCCCTGATTTAAGGACAAGAATGGCCGCATCTTGAAAGTTAACAAAGATTTGTCCATTATGTATTCTTATAGAAGAATTAAGAAATAATTTTTTGTAAAAATCCAGCGTTTTCTGGTGAAGAAAAATTTTTCCGTTTTTGTTAATATCACCCGAAACACTTGTATTTTTTGTCAAATTTTCAGCAGAACAGTATGGGATAATATCTTTTATTTCAAAGAATTCTTTATCTGTAATGGAACCATTTTTGTTAATATCTATACCAATTTTGCAATCATCGGAAATTTCCATTGCTTGATAAGTTGTTTCGTTAAATTTATTAAAAACGAGTATAAATAAAAAAATTGCAAATAATATTATAAAACTTTTTATTTTCATGATAGGATTATAGCAGAAAACGAATATAAAAATGAACACAAGTGGAGAAGTGTCCGAGCGGTTGATGGTGCAGACCTCGAAAGTCTGAGTCCTGTCAAAGGGACCGGGGGTTCGAATCCCCCCTTCTCCTCCATTAATAAAAGTTGTTGTGTTAAAACCAAGCTAAGTTTTTTATAGGTTTTCAGGACAGTTGTGATGGAAGTTTTTAGGTAAGTATGCTATATAGTTTCTGTGGACATTAGATGCGACTTTTTAAGGCAAAGATGCCTAATTATAGGGAGAATGAGGCATATTTATAGTGTAGAGATTTGCCGGACTATTTTTGCACTTTTGTCACAAATTTTGCACTATTTTGCACAGATATTTGTAATTTTCAGTGTTTCCATGCCATAAAGTCCTAATATATTTGAATAATTACCCTGTGCAAATTTATGCAATAAAGTGCAAAAATAATTTATCTTTCAGTTTGATATGTATCGAATTGTCTCTGAGATTGAGATTCAGGACTTGATGTTTCTACGAACAAGAGCGATTAATGTGTATGCAAAGGAACTTACGCATGGCAAATTTTACTCCAGAAAAATGTAAACAAATAGCTCTAACAAGATTAGACATTGTTCATCAATGGTGAACTGTACCCTGAAAAGTGGACAATTAACTAACCAGTAAAAATTTTTTGTATTTCATCGGTGTCATTTTATTCTTTGACCATTGGGTGATATTTTGCTCAAAGCAGAATGAAAGAAAACAATATTTCAATCATCTTTAATTTGATTTATTTATAATTGAGAAGGGAATAAAACGTGTCTTTTCTTCCCTCAAAAATTTATCAATCTTTTTATGTAATTTAATATTTTTCTTTCAGTTTTTCTTTGATTTTATCCATAATTTTCTTTGGGTTAATATTTCAAGTATTCTTTCCGAGTCTTTATCTCCTCTTCCAGAAATATTAACAATTATAATATCATCTTTATTGGTTTTCGGCATTAAATATTCAAGATATGCTACTGCGTGAGAAGATTCTATTGCCGGAATTATCCCCTCAAGTCTTGAAAGCCTTTCAAATGCTTCTATTGCTTCCGTGTCTGTTATCGGGTAATATTCTGCTCTGCCGCTATCTTTTAAATAGCAGTGTTCAGGACCGCATCCCGGATAATCCAATCCTGCCGAAATACTGTATGATTCCCTTGGATTACCTTCTTCATCAACAAGTACGTACTGATACATACCGTGTAAATAAGTTTTTTTACCTTTTGTTAAACTTGCTGCTGTGTGGTCTGTATCAGCTCCTTCACCTGCAGCTTCAGCACCTATCAATTTTACATTTTCATCTTCTATAAATGCCGTAAATGCACCTATTGCGTTAGAACCACCGCCTATGCATGCTACAACGTAATCAGGTAATCTGCCTTCTCGTTCTAAAATCTGTTGTCTTGCTTCAGCTCCAATAATTGATTGGAAAGCTCTGACTATTTTGGGATACGGATGTGGACCTACCGATGAACCTAAAACATAAAAAACTTCATCAGCATGATTTAACCAGTACTCAATAGCAGCATCACAGGCATCGGCAAGTGTTTTGGTTCCGGATGTTACAGGATTGACTTTTGCACCGAGCATTTTCATTCTGTCAACGTTTGAACGCTGACGAAACATATCTGTTTCTCCCATAAATATTTCGCATTCCATCCCAAGAAGTGCTGCTGCCGTTGCGGTTGCGACACCGTGTTGCCCTGCTCCCGTTTCCGCTATAATTTTCTTTGCACCCATCCTTTTTGCAAGAAGGGTTTGCCCTATTACATTATTAATTTTATGAGCACCTGTGTGATTTAAATCTTCACGTTTTAAATATATTTTTCCCTTGCCGTAATACTCTGTAAGTCTTTTGGCAAAATACAACGGGGTCGGTCTTCCCGAATATTCTTTTAATAAATT
>JBJEGL010000002.1:0-4595 GCA_051875035.1 Candidatus Gastranaerophilaceae bacterium
ACAGTTATTATTGCTGCAGTAAAAAGTTTTTTTATTCCCATAGTTCTTCTCTTTTTTCTATATAAAATTATTTTAGCTTATTTTTGAAAAAAATAAACACTCCTTTAGGGGAATTATTATTTTTTGCAGAAATATCGGCTGTAAAAACTGAAAATTTATTTGAAAAATAAAAATTTTCATGCCGCAACAATAGCTAAAAAATTGTTGTTTTTTTGATATGTTCAAGTTATCTTTTTGTTATAAACCAATTATTGTTAGGAAGTATTAAAGGAGGATCTAATAATATGGCAGGTAAAACAATAACAGTTGATGGTAACTACGCTGCAGCACATATTGCATATGCACTCAGCGAAGTATCAGCAATATACCCAATCACACCTTCATCAACAATGGGTGAATGGATTGATGAATGGGCATCCCAACATAAAAAAAATATTTGGGGTAAAGAAGTAAACGTTGCCGAAATGCAATCTGAAGCAGGTGCGGCAGGTGCTGTTCACGGTGCTTTGGCAGCAGGCAGTTTAACTTCAACATATACAGCTTCTCAAGGTTTGCTCTTGATGATTCCTGTAATGCATAAAATCGCAGGTGAAATGCTCCCGACAGTATTCCACGTTGCTGCTCGTGCTATCGCAGCACAATCTTTAGCTATTTTTGGCGACCATTCAGACGTTATGGGCTGCCGTAACACCGGTTATGCTATGTTAGCTGCAAATTCCGTTCAAGAAGAAATGGATTTGGCTTTAGTTGCTCACTTAGCAACTTACAAAGCAAAAGTTCCTTTCCTTCAATTCTTTGACGGTTTTAGAACATCTCACGAAGTTCACAAAATTGAAGAAATTTCTTATGAAGATATTGCAAAATTAGTTGAACCTCAATATATAGAAGAATTCAGACAAAGAGCATTAAGACCTGAAGCTCCTATCTGTAAGGTTGGTGCTCAAAATACGGACGTATATTTCCAAGGTCGTGAAACAGTAAATAAATACTACAATGCTGTTCCCGATATTGTTCAAGAATATATGGATAAAGTTGCAAAAGTAACAGGAAGACAATATCATCCGTTTGATTATGTTGGTGCTCCTGATGCTACAGATGTTATCGTTGCTATGGGTTCAGGCTGCGAAACAATTGAAGAAACAATTGATTACCTCAATGCAACAAGAGGAACTAAATACGGTTTAGTTAAAGTAAGATTGTACAGACCGTTTGATGTTAAGAGATTTAACGAAGCACTTCCTTCAACAGTAAAACGTATAAACGTTTTAGACAGAACAAAAGAACCGGGCTCAATCGGTGAACCTTTATATCTTGATGTTATTGCAGCTCTTGGAAATAAAGACATCAGAGTTATTGGCGGACGTTACGGTTTGTCTTCAAAAGAATTTACTCCGTCAATGGTTCTTGCTGTATACAAACACGGCGAAAATAACGGTTTCCACGGATTTACCGTAGGTATTGAAGATGATGTTACAAACACTTCATTAAAAATTGAAGAACAAATCGTTACAGAACCTGAAGGTACAACAAATTGTATGTTCTGGGGCTTAGGTTCAGACGGTACGGTTGGTGCTAATAAAAACTCAATCAAAATTATCGGTCAATATACAAACAAAGATGCACAAGCATACTTTGCATACGATTCAAAAAAATCATTTGGTGTAACTGTTTCTCACTTAAGATTCGGTGACAAACAAATTAAGTCAACATACTTAATTACGGCACCTGACTTTGTATCTTGTTCAACACATGCTTATATTGGAAGATATGATTTGTTAAAAGGTATCAAAGAAGGCGGTACATTCCTTCTTAACTCACCATATACCAAAGATGAAGCATTTGCTCACTTAACAAGAGATATGCAAGAAACAATCATCAATAAGAAAATTAAATTCTATAATGTTGATGCAGAAAAATTAATCAAAGAACAACCCGGTTTAAGAGGTAAAGGTGCAAACACAGTTATGATGGTTGCATACTTCAAAGTTTCAGGCATTATACCTTTTGAACAAGCTTTAGAAGGTATGAAAGAAATGACAAAGAAAACCTTCAAGAAAAAGGGTGACGATGTTGTTAATATGAACCTTGCTTTAATTGATGCAGCTGTTAATGCGACGGAAGCAGTTGCAATTCCTGCTTCATTAGACGGAGTTGAATCAGTACCGGAAGTTAAAATGATTCCTGATAATGCAGATGAATTTGCTAAGAAAATCATAGATCCTTCAATGAGACAAAAAGGTGATGATATCCCCGTTTCAGCAATGAGCGTTGACGGTACTATCCCGACAGGAACAGCTTGCCTTGAAAAACGTGGTATAGCACCGAGAGTTCCTCAATGGGTTGCTGAAAATTGTTTACAATGCGGTATCTGTGCTTCAGCATGTCCGCATGCTGCAATCAGAACAAAACTTGCTGAAGCTGACAGCCTTAAAGATGCTCCTGCAAGCTTCAATACAGTTGATGCAAAACCGAATGCTAATGGTGAAAAATTCAAAGTACAAGTATACTGCTTAGATTGTACAGGCTGCGGTGTATGTTTAGACCAATGTCCTACAATGAAAATGGCTCCTGAAAAACAAGCTCTAAGATGGTCCACAATTGAAGAAGAAGAAAAAGCAGGACAACTTGAAAATGAAAAATTCTTCGATGCATTACCTGATAATGTAATGGGTAAAAACAATACAAAATCAATCAAGGGTGCAATGCTTAGAAAACCGTTATTTGAGTTCTCAGGTGCTTGTGCAGGCTGCGGTGAAACACCTTATGTTAAATTAGTTTCACAATTATTCGGTGAAAATGCAATCGTTGCAAACGCTACAGGTTGTTCTTCAATTTACTCGGGCACTTTCCCGACAATTCCTTATACAAAAACTAAGGAAGGCAGAGGACCTGCTTGGGCAAACTCATTATTTGAAGACAACGCTGAATTTGGTTTTGGTATGAGATTAGCAGTTGACCAAAACAGAAGCACTTTAAAATCTTTCGTTGAAAAAGTCCTTGAAAACGAAAAAACTCCGGATGATTTGAAAGCAGCATTAAATAATGCAATGGCTCACTTTGATAATTCAAAGACAGAAGAAGCTGTTAAAGCTCAAAATGAAGCAAAAGCAGTACTTGCAAAATATGCAGATTGTGATTGCCCTGATTTGGCTAAAGTTCGTGAACTTCAAGACTACTTCACCGACAAATCGGTATGGATTATCGGTGGTGACGGTTGGGCAAATGATATCGGATACGGCGGTATTGACCACGTTCTTGCTCAAAACAAAAACGTAAATATCCTCGTTCTTGATACCGAAGTTTACTCAAATACAGGCGGACAAGCTTCTAAATCAACACCTACAGGTGCAGTAGCTAAGTTCGCAACAGGCGGAAAGAGAACATACAAGAAAAATATGGGCTTAATGAGCATGTCTTACGGATATGTTTACGTTGCATCAGTTGCTCTTGGTGCTGACAGAAACCAAACTCTTAAAGCATTCCAAGAAGCTGAAGCATACGATGGACCTTCAATTATCTTTGCTTATGCACCTTGTATCGCTCACGGTATTGATATGAGTAAGACACAAACCGAACAAAAACGTGCTGTTGAAGCTGGTTACTTCCCGCTTTACAGATATAATCCTGCTAATGAAGTTCCGTTTACTTGGGATGCTAAAGATCCTAAAGGAAGCTACCAAGACTTCATTAGAAGTGAAGGACGTTATAAATCACTTCTTAAAACTAACCCTGAAGCTGCTGAAGCTCTTTATACTCAAGCAGAAGAAGATGCAGCAAAGAGAATGGCTGTATACAAATCAGTCGGTGAGTTAATGAAGTAATGCACGATTTGAAATAAATCATTTGCAGAAACTTAATAAGCGGAAGTCAAAAGATTTCCGCTTATTTTTATGAACAGACTGTTTTTAAAAGAAGATGTGAATGGTGTTAATGTGCATTTAATCACTTTGAAAAAATCAAAGTGATTATTAAATGCAAGAGAGCTTATTGAAACCAAATCGCAAGCTGTTATTTGTTGTCTTCAACAAATTCAATATGATAACCTATTTCTGACAAAATAAGCTCTAACTCTTCATATCGGATTGTTTTACGTGAAAATTTTGTAGAAATATTATTACTGGTAAACTTCAAGTTACCGGTGTTTTGTGAAATATTCTCGCAAACATCCTTCAACGTCTTGCCCTTTTTAGATATTAAATATTTTATTTCACATCTTATATCCATCCAAATAATCATAAAATTCCTTGCTATATAGCAATGAGGTATAAATTTAAAAGGGAACTTTATGTAACCAAATTAATTTTTTAGTATGTAGGGTACCAACAAGGGCATTTGTACCAACTTAATTATATTATTAAATTAAAATAAATTATTATGTTATGCTAAAAGAAAGACAATAAATTTCCTGTCATACTGAGGCTTTAGCCGAAGTATCTCAAAGCGGAACAGATTATTCGGTCGCTTCGCTCACTCAGAAGGACGCTAACTGTTATACTGAGCGGTAGTATCTCTTGATTTTTTAAGTTTAGGCAAAAAGATTCTTCGTGATACGCACTCAGAATGACAAACTAACTGGTAGCCTATTTTGATTGATG
>JBJEGL010000003.1:0-4592 GCA_051875035.1 Candidatus Gastranaerophilaceae bacterium
TGCGGTGCATTTTTCTTTAATTTTGGTGCAGGAGCCACATATTCCTGTTCGTATTCATCTTGATTATAATCATCTGTATACGCTTCATCATCATATGAGCCTTCGTCTGCATATTCATCATAATATTCTTCGTCAGCATAACCATTATCATCATTATATTGTTCTGCTGATATTTCTTCAAAATTATCATTACCGCACTCACAGTATCCTGGATGTGTTGGGTATTCTTTATTACAATCAGTACATCTGAACATTTTCTTTTCTTCCGTTATTCATCAATTTCTTTATCAAGTCTTGATAAGATTTCATCACAAGTATGTATTTCATATTGGGTATGAGAAAGCATAAATGTTTCTGCAACCAATAATGCCGTAGGTACAAGAGCTGCAACTATACTTAAGAAGATACCGCTCCACTCTCCTCCGCCAATTTCCTGCATAAAATATGACACGTTCATTGTAAATTCAATAAATATAATTGCAAGAGCTATCAATAAAGATCTGAAACCTTCTGACTTTAACTTCTTTATTGCTTCAGAACCGAATAAATCTACGCCGTGATGCATATAATTATTAAATCCGTCCTTCTTTACAACTTCTGCCCCGTTAATACGTTTCGTGGAAAGAAATGCAGAAGTTAATGCAAAAAATGCGAAAATAATCATAAATGTTGCAAGAACTAAAAATACAGGAGACAATCTTAATCCCGAAATTCTAACCCAACCTGCTGCTTCCGGGAAACACATTGCCAAAGTATTAGATACACCAAATGCCAAAAACGGAGATGTTAATATTCCTAAACATATTTCTCCTGCTGCCTTCAACTTCATTGAAAACATTTTATCTTTAATGTTTCTGAGTTTCATTGAACTCAAATTATTAATATATAATGCAATCCATTGTTGGTAATCCTGAAGAACTTTTTTAAAGTCTTCTCTGTTTTCACATCTATCAAATTGTAAAACTGCTTCATTCATTGTGCATCTGAAATAACCCGCTGCTACGGAACATAAAACAAGGGCAAATAAACCTATCAGTGAAACCATTGTTGCACCTTGCTCCAAGCCCATTTCGGGGTCTAAATAGAAATATAATATTATACCGCCGACTGCAAAAAACAAGACAGAAGAAAGCAAAAGCATAAAGCTCTTCGCTATATTACCGGCTCCGCTTTTTGTAATCTTGTCCTTTGATATTCTATCCTGAATATACAAAAAGACACCCTGCTTTAAAATCAATGCATTTACAAAAAGTAAAATAGCATAACCTGCAAGAAGCCTCATGTGAACAGGGAAAAAACTGGCTCCTCTTACTGCATTCGACATAGCCTGTTGAATAGTATCAGATGCAGCAGATGCCATCATTATAGGACAAAATATCAATGCTAAACCAAGAAATCTCTCCGCATTTCCGTTTGCCGCTATCTTCTTTCTCGCATCATCCAATGTAAACGAAATTTCTTTTAAAATAGAAACACGACGTGCCTCTATATCCGCTTTCCTTTTATCTAATTTAATTTTTGTTGCGGCATTTACATTCCCATATAATTCTTTAATATCATCTTCGTCAAAATCCTGTTCTGCAATAGATGACATTGTAACTGAAGGTTGTTGAGATGCAACCGGTCTTCTTGGCGGAACAGGTTTGCCGCCTTGAGTCGGTCTGCCCTGCTGCGGATGAGGATGTCTGACCGCTCCTGCCGGAGCATGTTGATGTTGTACTGCTGCTGCCGATGCTTGATGAGCTGACGGAGCCATTTGAACTTTTATACCGACAAATTCATCAGTTCCTGCAATCATTAACTTACAGCCTCGTTCAATTCTAAGCTGTTGTCCCATTGTATTACCCCTGAATAATAATTCTTGAGTTTCTGTAGTATTTGTTATTGTACATCCTGACGGAGTTAATGCTACCGATAAAACAAAATTAACGGAAGTATCAACAACTACATCACAATCCGGTTGATTACCTACCGTTATTTCTCTTTTATTAAAAGCTTGTTCTCCGTTTTTTGTTGCTATTATTACAGACATTATATTTTCCTTATTGCTTTATCTGCCTATTGCCGTCATTATCTGACGATTGACTTTATCCATCATTTCATCAGTTGCTATAACTAAATTATCTTCTCCCAATATTGGCGTAAGCTTGTTTTTTACAAAATCCAATTTTGAAGGATGTGCATATAAAAATGACATAGAAATTTTAGGACAGTATTTTTTTACTTTCTGAACATTGGAAGGCAATGTGTTCCAATTGATTTGACCTCTTATGTCTCCTTCATTTTCTAAATCACCTATCATTATTAATGCAGGAACATATCCTTCCCTTTGCATTGCCAATGCATGCTGCATGCCCTTTTTAATTGCCGTTCCGTATGCAGTTCCCCAAGCAGAAGCATCATACTGCGTAAATTTGTTCATCGACTTTCTGATTCCGCTTCCGTTTTGAGGCGAACCTTCATAAATTAAATATGCATCCTGGGTAACAACTAATATTTTTACTTGGTCTTCCGGATCCAAAACTTTACATAACGCACTTATAAAGTTCTTTTGTCTTGTTAATTGTGCCTGATTGGATGCAGAAATATCTATCATAAAAATTGCTGCAACAGGATGAAAATCATCAACTTTTATCGAGCGAAAACCAACAATTGCTGATTTTATGATAATTGATAATACTAATATAATTATTCCTAATGTTATATATCTTTTTCCCATATATTTTTCCGTTTTTTTAAAATTGTAGCACAATGACTGCTCAAATTTCAAGCAATTTTGACAATATTATTTTTCAGCCAGCTGTTTAACCTCTTTACGTTTAATTTTGCTTGTTGCCGTTCTCGGTAACAGTGTTCTCGACAACACTACATTCGTCGGATGTTTATATGATGAAAGCTTCTTCGATAACTCTTTTACTTCCGTTCTGAGAATTTTTAACAAATCTTCATCATTCGGATATTTATCCAACAATTCTTGCTTAGGAACAACAACAACCGTTACATCTTCGGTTCCGTTCTTTTGTCCGCCTGAACGTTTTGTTCCGACTACGCATACTTCCTGAAACATTGCGCTCTGCTCAAGAATTGCCTCAACTTCTTCCGGAAATACTTTCTTTCCACCGTTCAAAACTATCATATTCTTAATTCTTCCGGTAATAAAAATATATCCGTCCTTATCTATCTTCGCAATATCTCCGGTATGAAGCCAACCATCCGGTTCCACTGCTTGTGCCGTTAATTCCGGTTGATTATAGTATCCCTTCATGACATTATCGCCTTTTACCATTAATTCACCCGTTTCATCATCAATTTTAACTTCTACTCCGGGTATTGCTTTTCCTACCGAACCGGATCTGACATTATTTTCATAATTTACCGAAACTACAGGCGATGCTTCAGACAGTCCGTAGCCCTCAAACACTCTTATACCTATTGTTTCAAAAAATTTCCCGATATCCGCATCTAAAGGAGCTCCGCCGGAAAGACAAGCCTTAAATTTGCCTCCAAACTTCTTATGTATAGACGGAAAAAGAAATTTTCTCATTTTGAATGAAGGCAGCATTTGTGCAACTTTATATTTAATTTTAAACATTAATTTTCCAAATGCACCTGTTTGATTTATTCCTGATTCAATATCCGCTTTAAGAAGCTTCAAAAATGCAGGAACTACAACCATAAATGTGATTTCTTTTTCCAACAAAATTTGAAACAAATCTTTTGGTTTTAAACTCTTTGAATAGTATATCGCCGTTCCTAAACTTAAAAATGATAAAAATCCTACCGAAAGTTCAAACAAGTGATTCATAGGAAGAATTGAAAGCAATCTGTCATTTACACCCAAATCAAACAATGTACTTACAGAATTTACCTGCTGCATAACGTTTTTATACGATATTTCCACACCCTTGGGATTTCCTGTTGTTCCCGAAGTATAAATGATAAACGCTGTTTTTCCGGGACTTCTGTGTCTCCATTTCTTTTCCTTTGAATCAGGCATATTGTAAATACAGCTGCAAGATGTATCAGTTGAACCTTCATCTATTAAAACAATTTCTTCTATAAAAGGAAGACTTTCCTTTAATTTCTTTGCTGTTTCTAAATATGTACAAGAACATATTAAAATTCTAGGCTGACAGTTACTTAAAATAGAATTTAACTCATATTGTGTTAACTTAATATCAAGAGGAACTAATGTTGCACCGGATAAAACTGCCGCAAACAATGCTGAGCCCCATTCGGGCTTTGATTCGGATAATAAAGCTATTTTATCTCCTTTATCTATTCCTTTTTCTATCAAATATGAAGCAAGTCTTTGTGATAATATACTTAATCCCTTAAATGTAAGTTCTCTCCATCCAAGATACGACTTTATTCCCAATGCATTCTTATTTGCAAGTGCACTTGTTTTCTTTTCTAAAAACAAAAGTACATTTTCCATTCTATCCATGATGCGACCTCAATAAATCTGTTCTTAATTACAGACTAAATTTTACCATAATATCAAAAATATTCAAAATTTTTTAAAAATACAAAATTCAACAATATTAAGAGAGTTTATTCATATCTCAAGGCATCAATAGGATTAAGCAAAG
>JBJEGL010000004.1:0-4575 GCA_051875035.1 Candidatus Gastranaerophilaceae bacterium
TCTTATAACGCCTAAAATTAATTATATGTTTTGAAACTAAATTGATTTTTATGAATATTATTATATTTACGTATCATATACAATTTACAAAATGTCTTGTCGAATTTGTATACATTCTTGTACCGAATAGTATACTGCTATTTTTTTGTTTTGCAATAAAAAAACTCCGATAAAATATCGGAGTTTTATTCTTATTTGAAAAAAGTTATTTTGTTTCTCCGGGAGGTAAAGTACCGTTTACAACAGCTTCTTCTTCACTGTCTAAGTGGAATTCTTTGCATATTGTCTGGATAGCAAGTTTTTCATTACCTTTATCAACAAGACAACTAATTTTGATTTCTGATGTTGAAATCATTTTAATGTTAATTCCTACATCAGCTAAAGAACGGAACATTGCTGCTGCAATACCGGGACGGTCAACCATGCCTGCACCGACGATAGAAACTTTTGCTATATTTTCATCAATAAAAATTTCACCGGTATTTAATTCTTGTCTCAATGCTTCACAAACTTTTACTGCATTTTCTTTATCATCTTTATTTACGGTAAAAGCGATATCGTTTGTGCCTTGATTTCTTGCGTAAGATTGAATAATCATATCAACACTGATATTTTGTTTAGCAAGTTCGCCGAATAATTTTGCAGCATATCCCGGAGTATCCGAAACGTGAGTTAAAACTATTCTGACTTGAGAAGTGTCTGCAGCTGTGCCTGCAACCGGTTTGTATATTTCCATATCATCTACTCCTAATATTAATGTGCCTAAATCATCCAAATTGAATGAACTTCTGACTCTCATTGTAACATTGCATTGTTTTGCTGTTTCAACAGAACGAGGATGAAGAACATTTGCTCCGACTCTTGCAAGTTCAAGCATTTCTTCGTAAGAAATTTGAGACAGTCGTTGTACCTTAGGTACAATACGAGGATCTGCCGTATAAACTCCGTCGACGTCCGTGTAAATATCACATCTGTCAGCTTTTAATGCTGCAGCAATTGCAACGGCAGAAGTATCACTGCCGCCTCTTCCAAGAGTTGTGATTTCAAAATCTTGCGTAATGCCTTGGAAGCCCGCAATAACAACGATTTTACCGTCATTCAAATTCTTAACGATTTTATCGGTTTTTACGTCTAAGATTCTTGCTGTTCCGTGAACAGATTCCGTAATAATACCGACTTGAGAACCGTTCATACTGATAGCTTTGCCGCCTTCTGCCTGAATTGCCATTGAAAGTAATGCAATCGAAACTTGTTCCCCTGTTGAAAGGAGCATATCCATTTCTCTCGGAGAAGGATTAGATGTAACTTCTTTTGCAAGACTTACAAGATAATCGGTCGTATGTCCCATTGCAGATACAACCACTACAACTTGATTCCCGTTTTGTTGTTCTCTAAGAGCTGCCTTTGCAACGTTGTGGATTTTTTGAGGGTCGGCTACCGACGTACCTCCGAATTTTTGAACTATAATGCCCACTTTTATTCACCTTCAATTGTTTTTAATGTTTCTGTAAGTTTTTGTCTTATGTCGTTGAGATTGTATTCCGAAGAATACTTATCCGTCAAACAATCACAGTATTCAATAGCTTTATCTACATTGTAATGCGAAGGTGAAATATGTGCAAGATTATTGTAAGAAATCATACTAATATATAAGAATTCTTTTGTATCGTGCAATTTTTCAGGTAAAGTTTGTAAAAGTTCAATTGCTTCTTCCGGTTTTTTTAATAAATTTAAAACTTCAGCCTTTGTGTAAATTCCTTGATAAAAATCAGGAGCAATTGTTATAAGTTTATCAAGTTTTTCAAGGGCATCGTGATACATTTCCGCTTGTATCAAAATTTGTGAATATAAACTTAATACTTCAACGGAATCAGGAGCTTTTTTGTACGCTGCTCTGATTTTCCTTTGTGCTTCTTTAATATTTTTTGTTTTTAATAAAAGTTTTATATAACCGGTATATGCTTCGATAAGTTCAGGATTATATTCAATTGCTTTAACATAATAAGCAGCACTGTTTTTATAATCGTCTAAATTGTAATAGCATTCAGCCATTTTGTTATATAAATACAGATGTTTTCTTGAGGCTTTGATTCCGTTGGAATAAGCTTCGAGTGCTTCTTTGTATTTTTCTTGAGAGTATAAAATATTGCCGATTTTTTCAAAAGCATTCGAATTTTGTTTGTTATTTGCAACAATTTTTTGAAATAAATTTAATGCAGGTAAAGAATTTCCTTCTTGAAGATAATTTTCACCTAAATTAAATAAGACAAATTCATCTTCTCTATTGAGTTCAAATGCTTGTAAAAATTTTTCTTTTGCTTCCGAATAATGTCCAAAATGTTGTAAAGCCATACCCCAATATGCATAATATTGAAAGTTATTTTCATTACCGTTTTTACTCGTATTAAAACAATTAAGGCATTCATCTTCTCTTTCAAGTTTTGCAAGACAAGCTCCTTTTACAACCATTGCTTCGGGAAAATGGTTTCTGATTGTCAAAGCTTTTTCAATATATTTTAAAGATGTTTCATATTCGTTAAGTTGAAATTTGCAAACAGCAATATTAAAAAGAGTTTCCGTATTATCATGAACGACATTTTCTGCCGCCAAAAGACGTTCGCATGCTTCTTCATATCGTCCTAAAGAAGATAAAATAACACCTGAACAATGAAGAGCCATAAAATGATTTTTGTTAATTTTTAAAGCATCTCTATATAATTCAAGAGCTTTATATTTTTTGCCTTTTGCAGCAAGTGCCGTTGCATAATTCGTTCTGATATCCGCAATATCGGGAGAAACTTCGCAAGCTTTTTTGTAATAAGTTTCAGCATCGTTAAATTCTTCTTTTAAAACAAGACATGCCGCAACAAGAGAATAGGCAATTCCCGATGAAGAATCAAGTCTGATTGTTTTTCTGAAATGCCTTATGGCATCGTTAAAATCACCTTTTTTCATATAAACTTGCCCAAGATTAAGGTGAACGACAGGAGAATGCGGACTCATCATTGCAGATGTTTGGAGTTTTTCAATTGCTTCTTCTAAATTTTCATTTTGAGAAAGATTAATTCCCCAATAAACATAAGCAAGATATGGAAGTGAACCTTCCGAACTCTTTGTATATTCTTTTAATTTATTATCAAATTCCCGAATTTGACTTAATATTGTTCTTAAAAAATTAAAATTCATACCGTTTTCTCCTGCAAATAGAGATATTTCCTTTGCCAAATATCTGACATAATCTCTCGGGCGGAAATTTGTTGTATTTTAGCAAATTCATTATATTCCGAAAATTATACGCAAATGCACTCTTTTTGTTATTTTAACATAATAAAAAGCTTTTTTTCAATTTGTAAATATAGATAAAAAAGAAAATCTAAAATCTGTTATTGATTTTAAAAAACTCTTATGATTAAATTTAGTTACTGGCGGAAAGCTTTCCTCAAATCTTTCCGTTCGCGGCGGGAAAATCTTATTAATAGAGATTTTCTAAAAGGATAAGTGATAAAGTCAAGTAAATCACGCCTTGTAACGTACGTAAGAAAAGGAGAATAACCAAATGGTTAAAATCAAACTTAAAAGATTAGGTGCTAAAAAGAACCCTTTATACAGAATTGTTGTTATAAATGCAACAACAAAGCGTGAAGGTGCTCCTATTCAACAATTAGGTCACTATAATCCTAAAACAAAGGAAATGAAGCTTGATCAACAAGCAGCTCTTGATTGGATGAAAAAAGGTGCTCAACCTACAGATACAGTTAAATATTTAATTAACAATGCTAATGAAGACGGAACATTAAATTACAAACCGTCAACAAAAGAAAAATTATCTAAAAAAGCATTAGCAAAAGCTGAAGCTGCAAAAGCCGCAGCAGCTGCCGAAGAAAAAGCTGAATAGACTTCTAAACAAATTTAAGATGCCGCTTTATGTACAAAGCGGCATCTTTTATTATAAAATAAAGTTATGCAGAAAGTATATATAATAAAGCCCGATAAACCACCTTATTCTCTTTGCGTTGACAGTTTCGCAAACGGTTTTAAGCATGCCGGATATTATATTGAAAAATCTTTTTCTTCCGAGCTTGATAATGAGTATGTTAAAAGTTTTAAACCGAATATTGTAATGTGCTTTAATTTTAATGAGTTAAAAGAAGGTTTTTTACCGGAGCTTCATTTGGCATGTCCTAATTGTAAGTTTATTTTTGATTTTTTAACAAAAATTGATAAGAAAAAAGATGCGGAAAAATTAAAACTTTTAAAACAATTTAATGCTGAAAAATACATTTTTACAGCAGATAAAGTTAATTTGTCATTGATAGACGATATTCTGTATTTACCTAACAGTATCAACTATAAAGCGTACAAAACAATTTTTACTGGCTATAAATCAAATATCACTTTAATGTCAAATCCGAATAATATCAATGTTTTAAAGGCTATAATATCTTTAATTATAAAATTTGGCAGACTTGATTTTTATGCTGATGAAATTGATTATATGAACAGTCTTGAAAACGAAATATGGAATGAATATTCGGACTATCATATTAAAGAGTTATACAAACAATCTTATCGAGG
>JBJEGL010000005.1:0-4573 GCA_051875035.1 Candidatus Gastranaerophilaceae bacterium
AGCTTAAATAATTTATAAAAACAGTTTCCTAATTGTTCTCTTATACATGGGCAAGTTTATAATATTTGCCCATGTATTTATTTTTATTAGCATTTACAAAACTTCAACCTTGCATACTTTTACAGAGTTTTACAGATTATACAAAACCCCTCAGTCCATAAATATTACATAAAATCTAAATTTTAAAAATTTGCATTAAAAAAGCAAGGTCTAAAAGCCTTGCTATTATTATGTTTTAAATGGAGCGGGAGACGAGGCTCGAACTCGCGACATCCTCCTTGGCAAGGAGGCATTCTACCACTGAATTACCCCCGCATTGTTCCTTTATTATACATGGGCAAAAAAAAAATACAAGCGGTTAAGATAAAAATTTTTAACATATGTTATAATTATTTAAAATTTTTAAAATGCGGATTATATCGTGAAAGATTACAAACAAATAATTTCAATCATACAAGACGAACTTCAACAAGTTGACAGATATTTAAAAAAAATGATTTTAACGGAAAAATCTTTCTTGTCAGATAAATTCCTCGACTTTTGTTTTTATAAAGCAAAAAAAATTCGTTCTGTTACAACGATATTATTCATAAAAAGTATTTTCGGAAAGGTATCACCATTACAAATAAGAATTTGTGCTCTTGTTGAATTACTTCATAATGCTTCATTAATACATGATGACATAATTGATAATTCAGATTTAAGAAGAAACAAGCCGTCTTTTAACAACTTGTTTGACAACAAAACTGCCGTTTTAGCAGGAGATTTTTTGCTTGCTTCGGCATTAAAAGAGCTTTCCGAAATAAATATTCCACAAATTACCGTTTTATTTTCAAAAGCATTATTAAAAATATGCAGCGGAGAAATAGAACAGATATCTGAAAAAAATAAAATTATTTCTATTGATAAGTATTTGGAAAAATCAGAAAAAAAAACCTCGGAACTCTTTAAGCTTGCAATCAACTGCTCTTTGTTTGCAGAAAGACAAACACAATATTTAAACATAGGCAATGAATTCGGCAAAAGTTTCGGTATTGCTTTTCAAATACGTGATGATTTACTGAATTTTACATCGCAAAACTGCGGCAAGCCTTCGGGCAACGATATTTTACAAGGAATTTATACCGCACCTTCAATTTATTATTTCAATTCTCATGAATTTGAAAAAATTGACGAAACCACAATTGAAAAAATCAAAAAATCTTCAGCAATATCAGAAACAAAAATCATTTTAGAAAAATTTGTAAAACAAACTCTTGATTTAACAAAAAATTTTACCGATAATCAATATAAACAAGCCCTGACGGATTTGTGCAGATTATTAGAAAAGGCATAAAATGGCAATAGATAAAGAAACTATAAAATCTTGGCTGAAAGAAACTTGGGATACTGTTGTATTTGTTATAATTGCAGTTATTATAATAAGATTTTTTATTGGCGAAATCAGATGGATTCCCTCGCTCTCAATGTATCCTACACTTGATATAAAAGACAGAATATTTGTAGAAAAAATGACAAGATTCTTTGATACACCAAAAAGAGGCGACATAATGATTTTTTATCCGCCGTCAACAACTCTTTCCTATGATGCATGGTCTGTATTTAAAAGACTTACGGGCTTCGGATGCAATGATATAGCCTATGTTAAAAGAGTTATAGGACTTCCCGGAGACAAATATGAAATAAAACCCGATGCAGACGGTAAATATCACGTGTATATAAACGATGAACCATTGCAGGAAAATTATATTTTAGATGATTATCCTGTTTGTGAAGAAAATATGTTTTGCGGTCCTGCCGTTATTCCGGAAAAACAATATCTTATGCTCGGAGATAACAGAGGAAACTCACAAGACGGAAGATACTGGGGCTTATTACCTCAGGACAGATTTATAGGACGTGCAAAATTTAGATTTTGGCCTCTTACAAGAATAAAATATTTTAATCACATAAATTATCAAAACGTTGATAAACAATAAAACACAAAAATAAGCCAAGTTTTAAACAAGGCTTATTTTTTTATCTTTCTGTTAATGAAAACTCTTTTGGCAATCTTAAGATAAATCATTAAACAATTCTTGGCTAAATCAAACGATTGTTTTATAATAAAATTATGAAAAATAAAGACAATGAGAATTCCAAACAAAGAATTTTAAATGCAGCAACGAAGCTTTTTGCCACTCAAGGTTTTGACGGAACAAGTATTAGACAAATTTGCAAAGAGGCAAATGCTAATATTTGTATGATTTCTTATTTTTGGGGAGGAAAACAAGAGCTTTATGACGGAATTATTGAAGATTTAGTTGAAAAGCAAACCGAATATGCACAAAGTTTCATAGATTTTAATATAGAACCAAAAACTCTGGATAAAACAGCTCAAATAAATCTTTTAATGACTATTATTGATAAGTTAATAGAATTTTTTTATTCCGATAAAATTTCAAAAGATTTATTGATATTTTTGTTAAAAGCACAGCAAAATAACGAATTAGCGAACAAATCTCCTGTCTTTATTTATTTTAGAAAGCTAATTGCTGCAATATTTAACAAGGATATTAATAGCAGGGAAATTATTTTAAAAACAGTTTTTATTCTTTCACAAATAAATTCACCCCGTATTTTACCTGCTTTTTCACTTAGCCTGCTCGGGCAGGATGATTTTATTAAAGAAGATATTAAAATCATAAAAGGAAATGTAAAACTATATATCAATACACTTATTAAGGAGTCAAATATTGTTTAAGAAAACTGTTTTGGTATTTTTAATATTGTTTGTTTCTCAAGCTTGTTTTGCAATAGAAAGAAGTGAAGTTAACCCCGAGTTTTTTAGCAGGTTTAATGATGACTTTTTGTATAATTATATTAATGAAGCGATTGAAAACAATCATAATGCAAAACAAGCATCACACAGGGTTGAACAATACAGACAGCAGGTCAAATATTCATTAGGAAAAGAATTACCGTCATTTAGTGTTGCAGCGAATTATCTTGGCGTGCATGTTCCTCAATTAGATAATTTTGAGCTGCAAAACAATGCTTTTGTATTACCTTTTATAGCAAATTATGAGGCGGATTTTTTATTAAAGAACAGAGATAAAACTAAGAGTGAGAAAAAATCTTATGAAGCATCAAAGTATGATGAAAAAGCGGTTTATCTTTCACTTTTAGCAGATGTTGCAACTGTTTACACTAATATACTGGAATATGACGAATTGATAAATCTTGCACAGGAAAAAGTCGGTATTCACGCTGAACTTTTGAAACGTGATACTAAAAAGTTCAAACGAGGAACTGTTAATCAATTACAGCTTAATACATCTGCCAAAAATCTTGAAACTTCCGAAAGTGAACTGGAAAAACTGCAAAAAGAACAGGTATTTTTATTAATGCAGTTATCTGTTTTAACAGGCAGGTCTGCAGTTTGTACTTCGGAATTAGAACGAGGAAAATTTGAAACTTTTGAATATCAAAATGAAGTCCCTGATGAAATACAATCTGATGTTATTTTTTCAAGACCGGATGTAATGCAAGCTGAAAAAATGTTAGAAAAAGCAAAAATTGATGTTCGTGTTGCAAGGAAAGAATTTTTACCGACATTTAATATAACGGGATTATGGATTTTTAACACAATTGCCCCAGGAACATTTTTTTCGTGGGAATCTTCCTTAGCAGCAATTCTTGCAGGTGCAACACAGAATATATTTATGGGCGGCAGAAAAGTTGCAAATTTAAGAATGCAAAAAGCGAAATACGAGGAACTTTTTGAAAAATACAAACAAACGGATTTAGAAGCCGTAAAAGAAGTAAACACAGCACTTTGTTTTATAAAACATGATACGGCAATTGATAAAAATACTCTTTTAAAAGTTCAGTTGGAATACAAAAATTTAGAAAGTTCACGCAAAAAGCTTTCACAAGGAACAATATCCGCACCTGAGTACTTAAAGGATTTGTCTAAATTTATTGAAATACAAAAAGAAGCAATTCAAACAAAAAATCAAAGATTAGTAAACTATTTTACTTTATACAAGGCTGTTGGAGGTAAATTATGAAGAAAAAAATAATCGCACTTATATTAGTTTTTATTATCATCGGAATTATAATTTTCTTCGTAACACATAAAAAAGAAAATCCGAACGAACTTACCTTATACGGAAATATTGAAATTCGACAGGTCGATTTAAGTTTTCAAGTTGGCGGAATAATTGAAAAAATGTTAAAAGAAGAAGGCGACAATGTAAAAAAAGGTGAATTGGTCGCTATATTAGATTCAAGAGATTATAAATCCAATCTTGAAAAAGCAAGTGCCGAGGTTGAAAAAACTCTTGCATTAAAAAATGACAGTGCAGAAAAATTCAATCGTAATGCACCGCTTGTTGAAGATGTTACTATTTCACGACAGGAATATGACACTTTAAAAAATACCCGTGATAAAAATGCAGCCGATTATAATTCAGCGATAGCAGCAAAAAATTATGCACAAAATCAACTGGATTATACAAAGATTTATGCACCTGATGACGGAGTTGTTATGGTAAGAGTTCAAGAACCGGGAGCAACAGTAAATAAAGGA
>JBJEGL010000006.1:0-4524 GCA_051875035.1 Candidatus Gastranaerophilaceae bacterium
TAAAACCCGTGAAGTTTAACATGGATATCAGCATTGTTATTTCTATAGAAGAAATTGAACCTTCTTTAAACATTAAATACCAAATTTTTGATATGCAAAACGCTCAAAAGATTTTTTCCGCAAAGTCAATGCAAATATGTGTTAATCTTAAATCTGGAGAAAGTACATATATAGCACCTGCAAGGTTAAAGGAGCTTTTGCATGTATAAATTTCTTATTATTTTATTTATTTTTATAACGGGTACAATTACTTATGCAGTCCAGGTTCCCCAAAATACAACCGCAGATATCGAAAAGAAGCTTCCTAAACTTGAGTCTGTTAATTGTAAATTTATTCAAAAACGTACTATTGGGACAAATACAATTGACTCTTCAGGAAATTTTAGTTTTATAAAAGGCAAAGGAATTATTTTTGACACCCTTTTTCCCGTAAAATCTACAACCGTATATTCTTCACAAAATAATCCTTTTATAAACGATATTATTCTTGCTGTTTCAAACAGAAATTTATCAACAATTGCAAAACAATTTGATATTTCTTATGAACAAAACGGTCAAAATTGGCACATAAATTTAAAAGCAAAAGATGATAAAATAAAAAATTATATAGATAAAGTCAATATATACGGAAAAAACAATTTCATTTCTCAAATTAAAATATGTCAGGTAAATCCGAACACCATAACGGATATTCGCTTTATTATCGGAGAAATATATTGAAAAAAAGGATTTTTATACTTGTATATATAATAATTTTTTTACTTGGTCTCATTTTTGCTAAAACTCCGGAAACAGATCTTTTAAAAGCTGTTTTGCCCGAAAATGCTTCTGATTTGGTTAAACTTTCGCAAAAATATTCCGGAACAGTTAATGTTATTTTTGAAGCACAAAATTATTTTGATTGCATTAATTTAAAAGATTCTGTTATTGCTCAAATTAACACGAATTTGATAGAAGAAGATAATTATCAGACTCTTTTGGCAGAATATAAAAAATATCCTCAAAATTTTTTATCTGATAAAAACAGAAAGCTACTGTTAGACAAAGACTATAATGCAGTCATTGAAAATTCAAACGAAGCACTGTTTAACCCTTTTACTGTTTTTCTGCTTCCTGTTGAAAAAGATCCGATGTTTCTTTTCACAGATTATATAAATGAACTTTCTCAAAAACAAATTTCGTATAAAACAGAATTAAACGGAAAATTTTATTCGGTTTTAACATTAAAATCTCCGATATGTAAAACAGATATTGATTTTTTAATACATCTTCAAGAAAAATTCTCAACTGCTAATAATAGAATTTATTTGACAGGCTCGCCTGTTCATTCATATTTTACAAGTCAAAAATCTGCTGCTGAAATAAATATAGCAGCTTTAATATCTTCTTTTTTTGTTATCGGTATTATATTTGTTTATTTTAGAAATATAAAAGTTATTTTTCCTGTATTATTGAGCATTTTACTCGGAATTACAGCCGGATATTCAGTTACTGCAAGTATTTTCCGGAATATACATATATTAACATTTGTCTTTTCAACTTCTCTCATTGGAATTTGTGTTGATTATTCATTGCATTATTTTGTAGAAAAAAAATCCGATAAGTTGACAAAAAGTCTTAAAATAAGCATGATAACAACGGTTACTGCTTTCTTAATTCTTTTGTTTTCAGGAATTCCTCTTTTGTGTCAAATAGCTGTGTTTACTCCTGTCGGACTAATTACCGTTTATTATATTGTTACTTTGTTCTATGATGATTTGAAGTTAGATTTATCTAAACAAATTAATTTGCCAAATTTTAAATATAATTTCAAAATTCTCATATTAATCTTATTAACGTTTTTTACTGTTTTTGGTCTTGCACGATTAAAATTTTCAAATGATATTAAACTAATGTATAAACCTTCTCCTGAACTTGCTCAAGCAGAAAGAATACTCTCTGAACTTAACAATAATAATCAGAATAAAACAATAATCCTCGTAAAGGGTAAGAATATTCAAGACATTCTTCAAAAAGAGGAAGATATAAAAAGTAATATACATTCGGTTTCTTTATCTGATTTTATTCCGTCTGTCATACGCCAAAAAGAAAATCGCAGTCTAACCGAAACTTTGTATATTAATAAACTTTATGATTGTAAATTTCTTAGTTATCAAAATATAATGAATTTATTAACTCAACAACAGGAAAACTTTTTAATTCCTAATTTTGATAAATTTCCTTTTTTAAAAAAATTTATGTTTGATGAAAATACATCAGTAATGATTGCGGAGGGTGACATAAATATATCTCAACAGAATGTAAAATGTATTAATTTACCAAAAAATATTTCAACATTATTAAATAATTCATCAAAAGTTTGTATTTTATTGATTACTATTGCGTTTATTTTGTTATTTTCTTATCTTTATTACAATTACCAAAAAAAGGCAATTTTAATGCTCTTACCTCCGGTAATTGGAGTTTTGTGCGGATTTGCCGCACTTGGATTTAGTTCTGTATGTGCAAATATTTTCCATATTTTTGCGGTATTTTTGGTTATTGGTTTTACCGTTGATTATTCCGTTTTTAGATTCAGCAAAATAGAAAAATCAAAAGATGCAGTACTTATCTCCTGTCTAACAACTGCTTTATCTTTTTTACTGTTGTCATTTACAAGTTTTAAACTTATATCATCACTTGGTTTGTTCCTATTCTTTGGTATAATTTCAGCGTATATTTGCAGCTGTGTTTTAATTAAAAATGAGGATAATAATGAAGTGGTTTGAAGTAAAAGAACGTTCTGCCGGTCGAAAAAGACTCATTTTAACATATTTTTTGTATAAATTTTTAGGTAGGAAAATACTTAAAGTAATTGCATTCTTTGTGACATTTTTTACTTTTTTGACAGCAACGGACTTAAGAAGGTATTCTAAAAAAAATCAACGAATATTGGGTCTAAAACCATCTCTTAAAAATACATTCTGCAATTTTTTAAATTATGCACTTGCACAAGTAGATAAAATAGAAGTATTTTCCAAAAAATTTGATATAAATAACATTCTTATTAATGGTGATGTCGAAAAATTTTATTCTTGTATAAAATCTTCAAAAGGTGCAGTATGCATTTTTTCACACGTAGGAAACATTGAAATTATGAGAGCTTTACTCAAAAAAGACAATGTAAAAGTATCAGCTTTTATGAGTAAAAAACAGGCTCAAATCTTCAGAAACTTTTTAGAATCTTTCTCTGATAATCAAAATTTCTCCATTTATGCTGTCGAAGAAATAGGCTTAAATACAATTATTGAATTGAAACAAAAAATCGATAACGGTGAATTTGTCTTTCTGGCAGGAGACAGAATTTCTAAAACCGCTGCTGAAAGGAAAATTGAAGTAATTATATTTGGGGAAAAAGTCGATTTTCCTCTTGGTAGTTACAAATTTGCTGAACTCCTTGATGTACCTGTTTTTTTTGTTGCTGCACTAAAACAAAAAAACTTATACAATATTATAGTAAAAAATTTTAAAACATCAAAAAAATGTGCATCAAAAATGGCTTTTGATTTTGCTGCTTTTTTATCTGATTGTGCAAGCACTGAGCCTCTTCAGTTTTACCATTTTTACGACTTTTTTAAAGAAAATGAATAATAAAAATAGTGCGACTTTGTAATCAAATCGCACTATTTGTGTTCTTGTTCTTTATTTATTTTAACATATCAAATATGTTATTTTTTATCTTTAGTAATATTTCATCAAGATTCGCTGCATCTTTACCGCCGCCTTGTGCAAAGTTTGGACGTCCTCCACCTTTACCTCCGGTAGCTGCAGCTATTTCAGCAACGATTTTACCTGCATTTATTCCCTTTTGTACAAAAATATCCGATACTTTTGTACAAATAGAAATTTGATGTTCATTAATTATAGAAGCCAAAATAATTATTGAGTTTCCAAGTTTTGAATTAATTTTTTCAATTGCAGGTTTCATAAACATTGCAGGTAAACCATCGACTTTACTTACAAAAAGTTTTCCGTCTGTAATTTCTTCAGCTTTGCTTATAAATGATTGAATTTTTGTGACTGCTGCTTCTTCTTTTAATGTATTAATTTCTGCTTGTAATGCTTTATTTTCTTCACTCATTTTTTCAATTTTATCAATAAGCTCAATATGAGGAACTTTAAACATATGAGCAAGCTTATCAATTTCTGAAGCTTTTTCACTTAAATATTCAATTGCCGTATTTCCGCATACAGCTTCTATTCTTCTTGTTCCTGCAGAAATTGCAGATTCTGAAACAATTTTCATCAATCGAATATCAGATGTTGAATTTACGTGAGTGCCTCCGCATAACTCTTTTGAAACATCACCGATTGCAACCATCCTGACTTTATCTTCGTATTTTTCTCCGAATAAAGCTGTTGCACCCGAATTTATGGCTTCTTGAACATCCATAATTTTTGTTTTCTGTGGATGATTTTCCGAAATCCATTGATTAACAATTGCTTCAACTTTATTTATTTCATCTTTTGTCATTGCTCTTGAAA
>JBJEGL010000007.1:0-4484 GCA_051875035.1 Candidatus Gastranaerophilaceae bacterium
ATATGACAAGTTGGGATGAATATTTAATTTATTCCGATTGGGAAAATGCAGCACAAGAGTGTGGAATTTATTTTGAAGAAGAAGCTTCAAGACAGTATCAAAAAGAAGAAGAACTTCCTTGGGAAGTAATTGATGTCGGTATTCCGAGAGAATGGTTTGAACAGGAATATGAAAAGGCTTTGAGGGCGGAAAATACAATTCCTTGTGAATTTAATTGTGTAAAATGCGGAGTTTGTACGAAATTTAAAACACATAAAGTTATTGATAAAAAATATAATCCAAATATTAGAATACCTAAGGAAGCAAAAGATAATGAACCGCTAAAATACAGATTAAAATTGACGAAAGAAGATGATTTAAGGTATCTTCCTCATCTTGATTGGCAAAATACAATAATAAAATCTTTGTATCGTTCGGGACTAAAATTGAACTTTTCTAAAGGATTTAATCCTACTCCGAAAATATCACTCGGAGTGGCATTACCGCTGTTTGTGGAAAGCATAACAGAATTTGTTGATATAGAAATTTTAGAAAATTTGTCCGAAGAAGAAGTATTAAATAAGTTAAAATCTGTCCTGCCTAATAAAATTCATATACTGTCTGTACAAAGGATTGAACGCAGCGAAAAATCAATAGACAATATTGCAGAATGGGCAGAGTATGAATTTTTACCGATAGAAAAAGGTATTTACGATATAAAAAGTTTGTTGTACGATATAAATACCGAACTTTCTAAAAATGAAGAACTTATCATTGAGAAGAAAACTAAAAAGGGTATAACAAAAAATATTAATATAAAACCTTCTATTAAATCGGTTTTTGAAAGAAACGGAAAGATAGTAATGGTTTTAAAAACAGGACAGAATACGGAGATACCGCCGCTTCGTCCGGACAGTGCAATTAATTTATTCTTTAAAGATATAAAATTTGAGATGAAAAGAATAAGATTTTTTGATACGTCGATGACTGAAATAAGTTTATAAAGGAAATTATATGACAAAACAAATTGTAATTGCAGAAAGAGACAACATTGCAGCTCTTATAGAAAACGGAAAAGTAACTGATTTTTTTGTAAATAAAGGGGAAATATTCTTAAATGATGTATATCTTGCAACAGTTGATAATATTTTACCAAGTATAGAAGCGGCATTTGTGAACGTAGGCTCGGATAAAATGGGATTTTTACACGCAGATGATGTTCCCGGCAAAGGAAATTTAAAAACAAGATTGGCTCCGAAGCAAAAAATGATGGTTCAAGTTGTAAAAGAACCGACAGGACATAAAGGTCCGAGAGTTACTACGGAAATAAGTATTCCCGGACGTTTCCTTGTCTTAATTCCGCAAGAAACCGGAATAAATGTAAGCAGAAAAATAGTTTCTTCAAAAGAAAGGGCAAGATTAAAATCAATCGTAAGTCTTATTAAACCTGTCGGAATAGGCGTAATTGTAAGAACTGAAGCTGAAGGACAATCCGATACGGATATTCAGGAAGATTTGGAATTATTATTAGAAAAATGGAGTTCTATAATAACAGCGGCAGAAACACAGGAAGCACCAAGTCTTTTATATCGTGACCAGGATTTATTATATAGAGTAATAAGAGAAGCTTGTACGGAAGATGTTGCAGAAATTGTTGTTGATACACCGTTTGCAATGCAGAGAACACAGCAAATTCTTCAGAACTGGAATATGCTGAAAAATGTTAAGTTAACAGTATATAAAGGCACAGAACCTCTTTTACAGGCATCTGGAATTATAAAAGAAATAAAAGCAGCACTTCAAACAAAAGTAATGCTTCCATCAGGCGGATATTTATTTATTCAAACAACTGAAGCACTTTCTGTTGTTGATGTTAACAGCGGCAAATTTGTAAGCTCAGCAACTCAAGATGAAACAATAATTAAAACAAATATCGAAGCTGTTCATGAAATTGCACGTCAATTAAGACTTCGTAATATAGGCGGAATGGTAATTGTCGATTTCATTGATATGACAAACAGAAATGACAAATTAGCCTTAATGGAAGAATTAGAACTTGCTCTCGAAAGTGATAAGGCAAAACCGCAGGTAGGTCAACTTTCTGACCTTGGTCTTGTTGAACTTACAAGACACAGACAGGGACAAAGTTTAAGTGAAGTATTTACAAAGAAATGTCCACACTGTCAAGGTACAGGATATATTTTTGAAGAAATTCAGTATGCTGCGGCTCCCGGAGAAGGCGAATTAAAGGCAAAAGCGGCAAAGCTTAAAATACCGGTACAGCAATTGAAGAATAAGAACCCTAAATTTAATAATAACAATGTGTTTACAACGCAAACACAAGAGGAAAATGTTGAAAATGAGGTTCAGGTTTCTGAAGACAAGGAATCGGTTGAAAACAATAATAACGGCAATTATGTTAACAATGGCTATAATAATAAATTTAATAAAAATAACCATTTCAATAAGAATAAAAACCGTTTTAATAATAAATATAATAATAGAAATAATAACTACCAAAATAATAATAATGATTTGAACAATCAACAACAAAATCCTCAAGTACAAAATGAGCAAGCAGAAATAAAACCTGTTACAATAAAAGAAGATGATGAAATTAAAATTGAATTCAAACCGATACAAAAAGAGCAGGTTGAAGAAAATCAGCCGAAAGTAAACGTAGAGGTTGAAAAAGATATAAAAGAGCAGGTTAAATCAGAAGAAAAAACTATACAGGAACAATCAGCAAAAGAAGAGCTGAAACAAGAAGAATCGACAGTTCCTAAAAAGCGCGGCAGAAAACCTAAAATTCAACAAGAGTCAACTGAAACCGCAGCAGAGGCAACGGAGGAAAAACCTAAAAAACGTGGCAGAAAACCAAAAACAAAAGCTGAATAAAATAAATTTGTTAAAAAGTATTGTATATAGTGCAATTGGTTGTAGTTATGCGAATTGCACTTTTGCAGTATCAAAAGAAGAAAATCTTTCTGATGAAATTTTTAATGCAGCCATGCAGGTACAATCATCTTCAGATGATTATAACAGTATAACAAATGTTGTTGATTCACAGGCTGCGAGTAATGCAGCAGAACAAATTGATACAGCTGTTGCCGGCAATAATGTTTTACATAATGCTGTGAACGGATTACAAAATATAGGGTCTTCTCTGAGTGACAATATAAATACAGTAACAGGAAATAACCCTCTTGTTACAAAACTATTAGTTGTTTTTATTTTAGTTTTTATCAGTATCTGTATTATCATTGTATTAATATTACTTGCTAAAAAGTTTGTTTTTAAAAAGACCGTAAATCCTTTTGTTACAACAAAAGATAATGAAATGGATTTAGATGAAGAATTTGATGAGTCAAAATTTGAAGATGATGAACTTCCATATGCGGATGATGATGATGAATTAATGGAAGAAGAACAAAATACAGAACCAAAGCAAAAAAGAACATCTCATACAATGATTCCCCCAAAAAGTATGATAGAGCATGATGAAGAAACAGAATCAAAACAAAAAAATATTGTACAAGATGGTGCTGTGCAGGAAACTGTTTCTCTATCACAAGAAGAGTTACGTCAAGAACAGGATATGACAGATACTGTCATATTGCCTTTAAATGATGATACAACGGCATATCAAAGAATTACTGAACCAAAAGATATTGCTTCTGCAATGCAGGTATTTTTAAAAGTTACGGCAGAATAAAAAAGAAAACTCTCTGCATTTTAATATTAAACAGGTTTTCCAACAACCTTTAATAATTGATTGATAACCTTAGGCATTTGACAAACGAAAGAGTAGTTTCCTTTAGATACGGAGCATTTTTCGCAAACACAATTTAAACGATAACATTCAATTGCTTGTTCCGTCCAGCTTTGAGTGATAGAAGTTGATATCATTCCTTGATTTTGTGCACAATAAACTTCGCTGTCAACATACTTGTCTGTATATACTTCTTGAAACATGCCACACCCCGTTAATTTAATATCTTGTATGTAGCATTCTATTATATGTTGCACAACATTTGAATACATTATTTAAAGGATTTTATTAATTCTTCCAGTTTATCTAAAACATTATCATTATAACGGGTTGACATTTTTGTAAAGGGAAGAACAGGCATTTCTAATTCTTTTGAAAATTGATTTATTGTTTTTTGAAGTATATTTTTGGATATTTCATCAGTTTTTACACAAAGGGCAAATGCGGGGAGTTTATTATACTTAATCCATTCAGCCATTTGTAAATCGTTTTTTTGAACAGGATGTCTGGAATCAATGAATTGAATTAAAGATATAATTTCTTTTCTGTTTAATAAATATTCTTCGAGATTTTTTTGCCACTCATTTTGCATTTTTGCAGAAACATTTGCAAAGCCATATCCCGGTAAGTCAGCAATAACAAATTCATTATTGATTAAAAACATATTAATTAATCGTGTTTTTCCGGGTTTATTTGACGTTTTTGCAAGCCCGTTTATGTTGGTAAGAGCGTT
>JBJEGL010000008.1:0-4450 GCA_051875035.1 Candidatus Gastranaerophilaceae bacterium
GATGCAGCATAAATTTCAGCAGCATAAATTTTTCAATATCAGATAAAAATGTTGTTAAATGTGTTTCTGAGCCATCATTATATCCGTCAACTAAAGACATATAGTTTTTATTTGATTTTTCATATTCTTTATTCCAACGATAGATTGATTTAATTGAAATTTTACCAACTTTAGACAGTAATTTTTTTGAAATCAAACCGCTGTTAAATAACTCTTCAAATTCTTTATCTGCTTTAATTTTATTTTTTCTTCCAAAAACTTCTCTGTGTTCCTGCCATTTTTTTATAACATCAACCTTAAATAATGCTTTTTGTCTTGCTTCTATTGGTATTGCAAAATTGTTATTTTTTACCTTATCCAATCCAAAAGTTGAAAGAGTCTTTTTAATTGTTTTTTCGTCTTCAGATATTGTTGCCGGTATTGCAAAATTATTAAAAGAAACGGGAGCAGGAGTATAAGTCGTCAATTCAGCTCCCGAAGTAACACATGCAGCTGTGTGATTATATTGTGTGTTTGGTGAATAATTTTCTAAAATCTTTTGTTGTAATTCCGGTTCAAGCGAAGAAACAAGAATTTCATATTGTTTTCCGCCGTTGCCATTAATTATGCGATGTTGATATTTGTTTGCTTGACAATGATAAATCCACGTTCTTTTTGATTTAAAATTATAATGCAATAAATCTTTTATTTTAATATAACTGTTTAAGATTTCTTTATTCATTTACACCTCAATTTTGAGGTTTTTGAGAAACCATTGACTGATATTACGGCTTAAAATTTTGCCGGAAATAAATTGATTAACTGCTTGTATGCTGATTTTTAATTCGTCAGCAATTTGTTGTTGAGTAACATCATTTATTGTCAAATGATAAATTATAAATGCTTTTCTTTCGGCATTTTTAATTTTTTTATTGAAATTTTTATTAAAATGTGTTTTCATGCTCATGTTCAAATTAAGTTATCAACTAAAAATATATTATCATAATTATCATAATAAAACAAGCAAAAAGATAATTTTCATAACAAAAGGTTAAAAAATATGAATTTAGAAGATATTAGGGCTGTTTTACAATCCTTAACAAATGAAAAAATCACTAATTCAAAATTAAGTGAAGCTTTATCAATGAAATTACCTAATATCAGCAGGAAAATAAAAGACAGAAGTAGTCTGAAATTACAGCAATTTAAACAATTAGAAAATTATTTTAAAATAGATTTATCAAAATATTATGATAATAAAGATAATGTTATTAAAAATGAATTAAGCAGAAATTATTCATCCTTTTCCTCTTTTGAAAAAACATTGAAATCCCCTAAACCGATAACAAATGAAGAATTTAACAGTATAATGCCAACTGTAACATTAGAGCATATTGGAATAAAACCAAGTTGCGGAACAGGAACATCGGTATATGAAAATGCTGAAATAGTTCCTGTTACGTTGGGCTTAGACTTAATACAAAATATATTTAAAGTATCAGACCCCAAAAGATTGAAATTATTTACTGCATCCGGCGACAGCATGGAAACAACGATTTATGATTGTGATTTACTACTTGTTGATGAAAGTCGACAAGATTATAATAACGGCGGAATATTTATAATCACTATAAATAATGAATGGTATTGTAAGCGATTAAGGTTAATGCTTAATGGTGACCTTGAAATAATTTCAGACAACCCCAAATATGGTATCGAAATAAAGCATCCGAATGATGAAATTGAAATAAAAATCATAGGAAAAGTTATTAGAAATTTAAGTAAAGGATTGTAGGTATGGAAAACAAGAGCGAAAATAATTCAAAAAAGATTGACAAGGAAAATCCAAATCAAGAACTAACAAAATCTGTTATTATTTTGAGTTATGGATTTTTCATTGTAATTATTTTAGTTGTTATCTTTCATTTTATGCTTTGTGTAAATTTTGTAAAAGAAGATTTTGCCAAATTTAACGCAGAAGTTGAAGCGACAAAAGCAGAAAATGAAGCAAAGCATCACATAACAAAAGAAAAATACGGAGAAGATTATCCTTTTACGATAGATAACTTAACTTTAAAGTGCGAAAATGATGCTGTTTGGGTAGAAGATTCGGCACTTAATAAATATGCTTTAAACGGACTTGCTAATACAAAATTTCAAGGCAGAGGTGATTACAAAGGATACACGACATCTATTGAAAAACCAAATCCGGATATCCCGGGAACAACATTTGGTGATGGTGGAATGCTCTCAAAAGGAATGGAATTTTGTAAATAATAAAAGACTGCAGAATTAACTGCCGTCTATCTTGGAGGTTATGATACAATAGCAGTTATTTTGTTTAAATGCAGGACGTATGTCCGTTGTCAAAGTACAATTTTATTAAAAAGCAAGCCGATTTCCAAAATGGAAACAGGTCTAAGAATTACAATGTTTTTGAATTCTGTCTAAGGCTTCTTCGTTTATATCTTCTAATATTTCTTCAAATGTTTCTGAAGAAAAACGCATAAATTCACGTTGCGGCATATTCATATCACAAGAAAATGATGTTCCTTTTTTATTCTTTTTTTGTACAGTTTTTTTCAAGCCAAAATTATGAATTGCAGCATATTCCATTGCTGAACCTATCGTCAATTTGTTACCCTCGATTTCCCCTCTGATACTGTCCCATAAATTTGCTTTGCTTGTTAAAATCAATGGGTTTGCAGTTTTTGAATTAGATTTCCATGTTTTAATCTTCCACTTTTTATAAGTATCTGACCAATCTTTCCATTTTTCACCGGAAGATTTACCTTCTGTTGCAAAATTATCATCTATTGCACCGAGTAATTTTACACTTATCAATTTTAAAAATGGTGTGAGGTCTGTAAATTCTTGTTTCAAAGCATTTAACTTTGAAACAATTTCATTTGCATTTATTTTTACTTTAAAACATTTATCGTTACTCATTTTTTCCTTTCTAATTACGAAACGTATTTTTTAATATTCTTTCAGGAATTTCAAGAAGTTCATTTTCAATAATTTTTCTTTGATTTTCGTTTAAAAAACTTCCCATACCGTCAATGTATTTATTGACAATCGGAATTGCTTGAGTTACACCGGCGGTTTTTATTTCATCTAAAATTGCGGATTGCAAAGAATTTAATGTTAAAACACCAATATCCGTAAGCTCTTTTATATCACCTGTTTGAATTGTTCTTATTACGTTTGCAAAAACATTATTTTTAATTTTTTCGCTTTGGTTATTTATAAAATTTGCGAGTTTGGATGATGATGATTTTAATTTTTCGGCAACGGTTTTGGTATTGGTTGTTAAAATTTGCATATTATCATCTGATGATACAATATTTTCCGTTACAGGTGTTGTTTTTGTCTGTTCTTCAAAATAAGTAATACTGTCCGTATGTTCAACAATATCAATGCCGATTTCTGCATAAATTATTATATCTTTGTAAGTTTGAACGATATTTTTATTAAATCTTTCAATTACGAAATCTCCGATATATTCATCGAGTTGAAAATAGTTAATTATTTCTCTGTTTTCTGCTTTTTGTTCTATATCATCAATGATTTTTTTAGGATTACAAAAACTTGAATGAAGCTTGATTGTAAGCGGAAATCTTCGCAAATTTTCACCGCCTGCAACAATAGAGGGTTTTCCTCCAATACCTGCTTGTTCATTGTAGGTATATTCTTTTGTACATTCTATGTTTTCGGTTCTGTTTAAAATCTGTAATAATGTTAATTCCGGCATTAGTTAATCCTTTCTCTTGGATTTGCTTAACATTTTCATCTTGCTCATTTTGCTATCGCTGTCATTCGCTTATGAAAATGTTTATTCGAGTTTGCCTCACTTAGTTCGGACATCACTCTACGCAAATCCGCTGATTAATATTAAATTGATAATTTATGTCAAAAAACTCATTTACTTTGGCTTTAGAAATATTGAAATTATCACAATCAACCGAATATACTTCTTCTATATTTCCGATAGGAGTTGTAATATGTGACGGAACAATTTCTGCATTTAATTTTTTTCTGATTGTTGATTTATAATTATTTGCAGCTGTCATAATTTTTTCGACAGCTGAATTATAATCCGCATCAGCTTTTAAAATAATGTTTAGAGGGATATTAATTGTTTTTTTCGCAGGTGTTAAGGCAATAACACGGTCGCACATAGGATTTATTTCTTCACCGTTGAATTTTTTATCAACCATATCAAGAATTGATTGAGGAGTTTCATCAGCAGCAGTAAGAGGATATATAAATACTGTTGATTGAGGAGGAATAACTATTTTATATTCTGTTTCACCAATATGTAAAATACACGTTCCGGTTTTATAGTTAATTTGAGCATTAAAATTATTGCCCTCAATGGTATTGTCAGATTCTGAATAAATATTTCCGTCATATTCTATTGTTGCAGGAATTTGCGGACTGTCTGCCTGTGCATCTAAAATACCTGCGT
>JBJEGL010000009.1:0-4421 GCA_051875035.1 Candidatus Gastranaerophilaceae bacterium
GATTTTTACGGTATTTACTCAAATAGACCTGTTGTATATTCCGAGTATAAATGATTTTGCACACGATGCCATGAAAGTTTTATTTTCACTGACTCCGAGAATTTGTATCGGCAGTATGATTGCATATTTAGTTTCAAATACAATGGATGTATTTCTTTATAAGAAAATTCGAGATATTTTTCCTTCAGATAAATTCTTATGGCTAAGAAATAACGGAGCAACAATGACGAGCCAGCTTGCGGATACGTTTTTATTTACTTTTATAGCATTTTACGGAATTTTTCCGTTGCACACGGTATTAGAACTTTGTGTTACAACATACTTATTAAAAATAATGATAGCTTTATGCGATACACCGTTTTTATATCTTGCAAAATATATAGACAAAAACTCTGAAACATTGAAAGAATAAAAACTGTCTTTATACTGTCAGATTACAGACACAAAATTCATCGGGAAGTAATATTGATTATTATTTGTCATTATTTTATATGTCAATTAATTCGATAACATAAATTGATGTTTGTTCACAGTATGACAGTATTTTTTCATTCAGTTTAATTTATACAAAATATAATTTTTATAATTTTTCATACAAAAGAATCATTTTTAAGTTATAATAAAATTCGATTTCAAAAAATTAATAAACAAAGGTTAAAAATGGCAGGTTTTATAGATAAAGCAAGAATTAGACTGTTATCCGGCAGAGGCGGAAACGGAATGGTCGCCTGGAGACGTGAAAAATATGTAGATAAAGGCGGACCTGCCGGCGGCGACGGCGGCAATGGCGGAGATATTTATCTTATTGCAGCAGAAGATATGACAACACTTATGGATTTTACCTTCCAATCCGTATTCAAATCAGAAAGCGGCGAAAACGGCAGAGGAAAAAATCAGCACGGTGCCTGCGGAAAAGATTTATACATTAAAGTACCTATGGGAACTGTTGTCAGAGATTTGGAAACAAATAAAATTATTGCCGATTTAAAAGAGCCGGAACAAACAGTTTTAGTTGCAAAAGGCGGAAGAGGCGGAAGAGGAAATGCAAGATTTGCAACAGCACAAAAAAGAGCCCCGCAATTTTGCGAGCCGGGAGAACCGGGTGTTGAACGACAACTTGAATTAGAATTAAAATTATTGGCAGATGTTGGTCTTTTGGGAATGCCTAATGCAGGTAAGTCAACGTTAATAAGCGTTATAAGTTCCGCAAAACCAAAAATTGCCGATTATCCTTTTACAACAATTGTTCCGAATTTAGGTGTTGTAAGAAAACCTACAGGTGACGGATTTGTAGTTGCAGACATACCGGGACTCGTAGAAGGTGCCTCAGAAGGAATCGGTTTAGGTCATGAATTTCTAAGACACGTTGAAAGATGTCGATTTTTAATTCACCTTATTGATTTAACGGCGGAAGACCCTCTAAAAAATTATTTAACAATCAATGAAGAACTTGCAAAACACGATGAAAGACTTGCAGCGGCCTACCAGATTACTGTTTTAAATAAAATTGATTCTGTTGAAGCAAATTTTGTTGAAGAAATGAAAAATAAATTTAAAAAATATTCCGACGATATTTTTGCGATATCTTCCGTTACAAAAGAAGGCTTGAGTGAATTTTTAAATTTCGTTTATAAAAAAGTTGATGAAATTGAAAAACCCGAAATTGAAATTGAAACTCATGAAGATTTCGGTGCTTATGACAATGATGACAGTTCTTTTTCGGTTTATAAGACAGGTAAAAACGAATTCACTGTTGAAGGCGGAAAATTGTTCAGACTCGCAAATGTAACCGATTCACAAAATTTGGAGCAAATTAATCGTTTCCAAAATATTTTAACCGCCATGGGGGTTTTTGAAGCATTAAAACAAGCAGGAGTCAAAAATGGCGATGAAGTAAGAATAGGACATATTATTTTCGATTATTATGACTAATCAAAAATAATAAAACTTTGGAAAAAGGAAAATAAATAGTGGAAAATTTTTTAAATTGGCAAATTGAATACTTATTATTGTTGCAAAATTTCAGAGAAGTAACAAACGGTATTTTAAATCCTTTTTTCATGTTTATAACAACACTTGGGGAATTTGTTTTCCCAACAATGCTTACTGCAATTATATATTGGTGCATAAACCACAAATGGGGAATGTATATTTTTTGGAATTGGAGCATAGGACAATTTGTCTGTCAATTTTTAAAATCACTTGCCTGTATTTACAGACCCTGGGTTTTAGATTCCAGAATTATTCCGATAGACGGTTCAATAAAAATGGCGGGAGGATATTCCTTCCCAAGCGGACATACACAGGCTGCTGTCGGAATTTGGGGTGCAATGGCAGTTTGTTTTAAAAATAAATTTATAACGGCATTTTTAGTTATTTTAATTTTGCTTATTGGTTTTTCAAGAAATTATATAGGCGTGCACACTCCGCAAGACGTTATCGTTTCTCTTTTTGTAGGTATTGTCGTTCTGATTTTTTCGGCAAAACTTATGGATTGGATTGATAAAGGTAAAAACAGAGATATTGCTGTTTTTATTGGAGTAATTTTTGCTTCAATAGCTCTGGTTATTTACGAATTTACAAAAATATATCCTCTTGATTATGTTAACGGAGAACTTTTGGTAGACCCTATGAAAATGCAAATGTACACTTTCCCCAAAATAGGGATATTAATAGGATTTTTTACAGGATGGATTTTAAACAGAAGATTTATAGGTTTTGATGCAACTATCGGAAGTTCGGGACAAAAAGTTCTCAGAGGAGTTATCGGACTTACTTTATTATCTTTGGTTTTTGAAAAATCAAGAATATTATTTGAAATTTATGATGAACCGAGATTAACAATGTTTATGTCTGCATTTATATCTTCTTTGTTTATAACAGGTATTTATCCCGCTATTATTGTTTATATAAGAAAAAAGTTCAACAAATTGTAATCAGTTCTATTTTTGCTTAAAATCCTTAGGCTTAGAAATATGAACTTCTCTTGCAATTTTTTGATGCTCAAAACTTAATGCAAAATTGTATAAAGTTTGTATTAATTTTCTTCCGGATTCCCTTTTTGCAATTATTAAAAAATCTCCGTAACCATTTTCAGCAGTGTATAATTCAGCTTTTATAACTTTATCGGTATTAGTAACAGGCAAAATCTCGAGTTTGCTTCTAAGCCACTTATAGAGCAGTTTTACAGAAGATTCATTTTGATTTGTAAGTAAATATTCCGAAAATTCTTTTAAAATCATATTTTAGATTGTATAATATTTTTGGAATTTTAAAAAGAGCTAAAAGATGAAAGTTTCTGTAATTATACCTACCTATAATTGTGCAAAATTTTTAGATGAATGTCTGACAAGTCTTTTAAACCAGACTTTTGATGATTACGAAATTATTGTTGTTGACAATAAATCAACCGATAATACCGTTGAAAAAGTCAAAGAATATATGAATAAAAGCAGCAGAATTTCTTTAATAAAACTTAAATCGAACTTAAAACAGGGGATTGCAAGAAACATAGGTGTAGATTACGCAAAAGGTGATTATATAATGTTTGTGGACGGAGATGACAAAGTTGCCTCCGAATTCATAAAAAAAATGTATAATAAAATTACTTATGACAATGCCGATATGACTGTTTGCAGATGGGCGACTTTTGACAATAAAACAGGAAGAATTAATTACAGACACGGTTATGCAAATTTTCACAGACTTCCCGAAAAATACAGAAAAGAAAGTTTTTGTTGGAAAGATATAAAAGAAGAAGTATATTCTCAAAGTAATGTCCCCTGGGACAAAATATACAAAAAATCTTTCCTAAAAGATAAAGAAGTTCGTTTTCCCGGCGGAATGTTTTTTGAGGACAATGTTTTTTCATTTGATGCAATTATGAAAGCCGAAAAAATAACTGTTCTTGATGAATGTCTTGTTTATTACAGAATAAACCGTAAACAAGCCGTTACCGCAAGATGTGACGAAACTTTTTTTGATTATTTAAAAATTTTTTCCTGCATAAAAGAAAATCTTGTAAAACAAGGTACATGGGAAGAAATGAAGTATCACTTTATAAATTATAAAGTTCGTTCGCTGTTTTGGTGGTGGAAAAAAATAAATTTCAAATATAAAAAACAATTTTTTGAAATGATAAAAAAAGACTATATAGAAATGTATAATTATGAACTTGCAAATGTTAATGATAAAAGAAATATTTGGACAAAAACTTTCTTTTTAATAAACAGAGTTCTTGATTGCGAATTTTGGCAGTATGTATTTTTCTTATACTGGGACAGAATTTTTAGAATAGAATATGGTGTTGATAATCATATGATAATGCTTTTGTCTAATTATGAATTTTGGTACAGTAATTACGACGGAAAAAGGTTGCATTTCAACTAAAATAAGATTATCTTCTTTGCTTAAGCCACATG
>JBJEGL010000010.1:0-4401 GCA_051875035.1 Candidatus Gastranaerophilaceae bacterium
CAAGGATTAATTAAATCGCTTGATGATATTAAAAATACAGTTGTTTCATATCAAAACGGAACTCCGATGTACATAAAAAATATAGCGGAAGTCAAGTACGGAGAAATGTTAAGACAGGGTGCTGCAACTAAAGACGGTCAAGGTGAAGTCGTTACAGGAATTGTTATGATGCTTAAGGGTGAAAACAGCCGCGATGTCATTAAAAGAGTTAAGTTAAAAATGGAAGAAATAAAGAAAAGCCTTCCTGAAGGCATAAAAATAAAACCTTTTTATGATCAAACAAATCTCGTGGAACAAACCATAAAAACAGTTAAAACAAACCTTGTTGAAGGTGGCATTCTTGTCATTTTAGTTTTGCTATTTATGCTTGGAGATATCAAGGCAGCACTGATTGTTGCATTTACGATACCAATGGCTATGATGTTTTCTTTTATCGGTATGAAAACTCTTGGTATAAGTGCAAATATAATGAGTTTGGGTGCGATTGATTTCGGTATGATTGTTGATGGAGCCATTGTCATGAGTGAAAATATTATTCACCGTTTGAGAGAAAATCAAGGCAAAATTCCAAAACAACAAATTATTGAAATTGCAGTAAAAGAAATGGCTAAGCCTATATTCTTCGGAGTTTTGATTATTACGGTTGTTTATATGCCTGTTCTTTCGTTAGAGGGAATGGAGTATAAAATGTTTTCACCTATGGTCTTTACCGTATGTTTTGCTCTTTTAGGCTCTTTATGTGTTGCACTTTTTTTGACACCTGTTTTGTGCAGTATATTTTTAAATAATAATTACAAACAAAAAGATATCACAATTATAGACGCAATTAAAGTTCACTATAATAAACTTCTTGAAAAAGCGATGAAGAACAGAATTAAAACTGTTATGATAGCAGTTGTGTTGTTTGTAGTCAGTATTTTTTCATTGATGTTTAAAGGAACGGAGTTTATACCGAGTCTTGATGAAGGTTGTTTTTCGATTGGGGTAACATCTCTGCCGAGTATTTCTCTTTCTGAAACGGTAAAAACTACTACTTTAATTGAAAAAACATTGTTGGAAAATATTCCGGAAGTCAGACAGGTGGTATCTAAAATAGGGCGTGCGGATTTGGCGACAGACCCTATGGGTGTTTATGAAACAGATATGTATGTAAATCTTATTCCTAAATCAAAATGGCGTTTTGGAATGACGAAAGAAAAGCTCGGAATTGAGATGGATGAGGTATTACAAAAAAAAGTACCAGGAACTAATTTCAGCTTTACTCAACCTATTGAAATGCGTGTAAATGAACTTGTTTCGGGTGTAAAGTCAGATATAGCAATTAAACTTTTCGGGGAAGATCTTGATATTCTTACTCAGAAATCCGAACAAATTGAAGCGGTATTACAGTCTGTTAAGGGAGCTTTTGATATTCAAACCGAACAGTTATCAGGCTCCAATCAACTTTCAATTATTCCCGACAGACTAAAAATGGCTCGATACGGGGTTGATATTGAAGATATACAAAACCTTGTTAATACTGCAATAATGGGGGTTCAAGTTTCTGAAATTTTAGACGGGAAAAAACGATTTTTTTTAAGAGTAAAGTTTGCTCAAGAAACAGCAGCTAACGATATAACATATATTAAAAACTTGCTTGTTGATACTGATGACGGAAGAAAAGTTCCTTTAGGACAAGTTGCAAAAGTAACCGTGGATGAGGGAATAGAAGCGGTTAACAGAGAATTCGGCGAACGAAGAATTATAATACAATGTAACGTAAGAAATCGTGACATCGGTTCTTTTGTAAAAGAAGCTCAAAAGAAACTTGATGAAAAAATTACGCTTCCCGCCGGTTATTACATTCAATGGGGCGGACAATTTGAAAATCAACAAAGAGCGATGGCTAAGTTTGCTGTTGTTATACCTGTTTCCATTGTAATAATCTTTTTGCTGCTTGTTGCAACTTTTTCATCAGTAGGAGAAGCACTTCTCGTAATGTTCAATATCCCGTTTGCCGCTGTCGGTGGCATTGCAGCTTTATGGATTAGAAGCATGTATATAAGTGTTCCTGCTATTATTGGCTTTATAGCATTGTTCGGTGTTGCAATATTAAACGGTCTTGTTTTAATATCAACATTTAACAAATTTCAAAAAGAAGGTCATTCTATGAAAGATGTAATAAGACTCGGTACGGCGACAAGACTGCGTCCTGTATTAATTACCGCAATGGTTGCTTCTTTAGGATTTTTGCCAATGGCTGTTTCTACAGGCTCCGGTGCTGAAGTTCAAAAACCGCTTGCTACTGTTATAATTGGCGGTCTAATATCTTCTCTGTTTTTGACACTTATAGTGCTACCTGTCTTGTATTCTTTGTTCGGCAGCTCCAAAGTGAAAACGGTAAAGTCAGTTAAAAGATTATTCCGTATTATATCTAATAAATCGAAAAGTAAATAATCTTGATAATCTTTTATGGGTTTGTTTTTTTGATATAATAAATTTTAGAAGGAATTATATATGTTAAAACATTTTAAAGGTTCAATAATAACAGTAATTATAGGGATAATTGCAGCTATATTGTGGGGGATTCAAAAACATCCGGGGCATGTTCTGTTGGGTGTTTTTATAGTTCTGTTTTTGTCTATTTTGGAAATTACTTTGTCTTTTGATAATGCAATTGTCAATGCTATGAAACTTGAAAAAATGACAGAAAAATGGCAGCATAGATTTGTTACCTGGGGTATATTGATTGCTGTTTTTGGTATGAGATTTCTGTTTCCTGTCATAGTGGTTTCTATATTTGCTGGTATATCCATAATTGATGTTACAAATCTTGCGTTTAATGATGTTGATAAATATACTCATTATTTGCACTTGTGTCACGCACCTTTAGTAACATTTGGCGGAGCATTTTTATTTATGCTGTTTCTATCATATTTTTGTCACGAAGAAAAAGAGGTTCATTGGATTAAACCTCTTGAAATTCCTATGCAGCGTTTGCATATGCTAAAATCAACAGAGGCTATTGTTGCTTTACTTTTGGTTTTTTGTATGAAGTATCTTGTTAAACCGGAAGAGCAAATGACTGTATTTTTTGCAGGAGTATCCGGTATACTTTTGTATTTGATTATTGATAGTGTAAGTAATGCTCTTGAAAAATATGCGGCTATGAAAGTTTCGGAAACCGGAGAAGTTGCTAAATTAGGTTTTGTCGGTTTTTTATATCTTGAATTAATTGATGCTTCTTTTTCATTGGATGGTGTTTTGGGTGCATTTGCAATAAGCAAAGATATTATAATAATTACAATTGGGCTTGCTATCGGTGCCATGTTTGTTCGTTCTTTAACGTTGTATATGGTTGAAAAGAAAACTTTAAAACAGTATTTATAGATTGAACATGGTGCTCATTGGGCAATCGGTTTTCTTGCATTAATAATGTTTGCATCTTCTCTCAGAGAAATTCCGGAAGTTGTAACGGGCTTTACCGGGTTAGTCATTGTCGGATGGGCTTTTATTGATTCCGTTAAACATAACAGAGCTGTTGCTTCACAAGAAACTAAGGAAAATTAAAACTCTTTACAATATGACAAAAAAACTCAATTATACTAAAATAATTATGCAGATTATATAAGGAGATAATATGAGGGAAGAAATATTATCGGTTTTAGAAAAAAACAGTAAAATAGATATTAAAGAAATTGCAATAATGCTTGGAGAAACTGAAGAAAGTGTCTTTAATGAAATAACTGCAATGGAAAATGAAGGTATTATATGTGGATATCATACTTTAATTGACTGGGATAAAATTTCGGATGAAAAGGTGACAGCATTAATTGAAGTAAGAGTTACTCCTCAGCGTGGTCAAGGTTTTGATATAATTGCGGAGCGTATATACAATTACCCCGAAGTTCATTCCGTATACTTAATTTCGGGAGGATTTGACTTATTAATAACTATACAGGGCAAATCTTTAAAAGAAGTTTCTGCTTTTGTATCCGATAAGTTATCAACAATTGATGCCGTATTGAGTACCGCAACTCATTTTATTCTTAAAAAGTATAAAGACCACGGTACTATTATGGCAGCTAAATTAAAAGATCAACGAGAGGTTCTTTCATGAGAAATCCGCTCTCTAAAAATATTGTACAAGTAAAACCTTCCGGAATCAGAAAATTTTTCGATTTAGTCAGCGAAATGGAAGATGTTATTTCATTAGGTGTTGGAGAGCCTGATTTTGATACGCCTTGGCATATACGGGATGAAGGTATATATTCTTTAACAAAGGGCAGAACATTTTACACTTCAAATGCAGGTCTTAAAGAATTAAAAATTGAAATAGCAAATTATATTAAACGCACTCAAAATCTTGAGTATGATTTTAATAATGAAATCATGGTTACGGTTGGCGGTTCGGAAGCCATT
>JBJEGL010000011.1:0-4390 GCA_051875035.1 Candidatus Gastranaerophilaceae bacterium
AGCCATTTCTATCAATTGACCAACACCTTTTTGGTCTAATGTTACAAACGGGTTGGAAGGAAGAATTTTTTGCTCTACGTAATTCTTTAAGAATTTACCTTCAGCATCATCTCTTGAATAACCGAATGTCATTTGCGTAAGGTCGTTTGTTCCAAATGAGAAGAATTCCGCATATTCCGCAACTTCATCCGCTGTTAAAGCTGCTCTCGGAATTTCAATCATTGTGCCGAATTTGTATTCAACTTCAACACCTTTTTCTTCCATTACTTGTTTTGCAACTTTAACAAGAATTTCTTTTGCAACTTTAAGTTCGTTTACGTGTCCGATTAACGGAATCATAACCCAAGGTTTAACATCTACGCCTTCTTTTTTCAAATCACAGCATGCTTCAAAGATTGCTCTTACTTGCATTTCGTTGATTTCGGGATATGTTAAACCAAGTCTGCATCCTCTCAAGCCCATCATCGGGTTGGATTCCGATAAACCTTCAACAATTTCAAGCATTTTTTCATCTTCTGCATAATCTTGTTTTAATGCTTTCTTCGTTGCCACTTTTTCAATTAATTCTACCTTTGAAGGTAAAAATTCATGAAGCGGGGGATCAAGAAGTCTTACTGTTAACGGTTTTGGTCCTAATGCCTTAAACATTGCATAGAAATCTGAATATTGCATCGGAAGTAAGTGGTCAAGAGCTTCTTTTCTTGCTTCTTTTGTTCCTGCAATAATCATTTTTTGTACCCAGGGAAGTCTGTCAGGATCCATGAACATGTGTTCTGTTCTGCAAAGACCAACACCTTCAGCACCGAATTTTAATGCATTTTCAATATCTTTAGGAGTATCAGCGTTAGCTTCAACTTTCATTGTTTTGATTTCGTTAACCCAAGTGAAGAATTTTTCAAAGTCTGAATCAATACCAGCTTCAACAAGCTCGATTGCACCTTCCATAACATCACCTGTACCACCGTCTAAAGAAATAATATCATCTTTGTGGAATACTGTACCGTCTGCACAAGTAATAGTTTCTTCTTTCAAGTTGATAACTAAATCTTCACAACCTGAAACACAAGGTTTACCCATACCTTTTGCAACTACTGCTGCGTGTGATGTTGCACCGCCTCTGAGGGTCAATACACCTTGAGCAACTGCCATACCGTGAATATCGTCAGGACATGTTTCTATTCTTACGAGAATAACTTTTTCGCCTTTTGCTCCTCTTTCTGCTGCTTCTTCCGTATCAAATACGATTTTGCCGACAGCAGCTCCAGGAGATGCGTTTACACCTTTTGAAATTTTATGTGCATGTTTAACAGCTGCGGGATTGAAACAAGGAAGCAATACTTGATATACTGAATAAGGATCAACTAATTTTATAGCTTCTTCTTTTGTTACTATGCCTTCTTCATACATATCTACCGCAATTTTGATTGCTGCTTTTGCAGTTCTCTTACCGTTTCTTGTTTGAAGAATCCAAAGTTTTCCTCTTTCAATCGTAAATTCCATATCTTGAACATCGTGGTATCCGTTTTCAAGCTGTTTTGCAATTGCAACATATTGCTTGTAAAGTTCCGGCATATCTGTTTCGAGTTCTGCAATTTGTTTTGGAGTTCTGATACCTGCTACAACATCTTCACCTTGTGCATTTACCAAATATTCACCGTAGAACTTGTTTTCACCTGTTGCAGGGTTTCTTGTGAAGGAAACACCTGTGGCACAGTCATCGCCCATATTACCGAATACCATTGTTTGTACGTTTACGGCAGTTCCGAAATTGTGGTCGATTTTGTTCATGTTTCTGTATGCAACTGCACGAGGAATGTTCCAAGAACGGAATACGGCTTCAATTGCTTCTTGAAGCTGTACATAAGGATCTTGCGGGAATTCCTTACCGGTAACTTCTTTTATTACTTTTTTATATATAGGAATAAGTGACTTCCATCCTTCTGCTGAAATTTCAGTATCGGATTTCACACCTTCTCTTGCTTTGACTTTTTCAACTTCTGCTTCAAAGTATTTTTGTCTGTCCATTTCCCAAGCAACTGAACCAAACATTGTTAAGAAACGGCGATATGAATCATAGCAGAATCTCGGGTTATTTGTTAATTTAACCATTGCTTCTACTGTTTCATCATTTAATCCGAGGTTTAAGATTGTTTCCATCATACCGGGCATAGATACTCTTGCTCCAGAACGAACTGAAACTAATAACGGATTTGTTGTGTCGCCAAACTTCTTACCGGCTTTTTCTTCAACATCTTTAAGAGCTGTTTTTACTTCATCCATTAATCCTGCGGGCATTGTATTGTTATTATTTATATAATCCATGCAGGTTTCCGTCGTAATTGTTAATCCCGGAGGAACCGGAAGTCCTAAATTCGTCATTTCTGCCAAATTTGCACCTTTTCCGCCGAGAAGATTACGCATGTCGGCATTTCCTTCTTTGAAAAGCCATACTCTTTTTTCAGCCATAAATTTCTCCTTTTTGACATGTTTTTTAAAACATGAAATACTATAACATTTATGATTATAAGGGTATCATAAATATTCGCTCATGAATAGTACCGAAAATACAATTCTTATCATGTTTTTGAAGTATTTTTACAATTTCTATATAATTATGACTATATAATTATTTTAATTAGTTTATTGAATTGAAGCTACAGTGAATTCCGTAAAATATTCCTTTAATTTATCTTCATCCATAATTACTTGTTGAGATTGATTCCAAGGATTTGTTACCTTGAATTTTCGATTACAGTTTTCATCGTCAAACGGACTGATTTTGTATTCATGGGAAGAATAAATGCTGTCATCTCCCGCAACTGCTGTTTCTACTTCTTCGCCAGTAGCCGGTGTATGTGCCGTTATAATATATTCGTTTGCATCTTCCGCAAATAATGCTTCATCAAGATATTCTTCTTCTTCTTCGCCGTCAACGTAATACCTTTCCGCAAAAAAGCCAAGTCTTTCAAGTGCAGCATCCGCATTACCTCCGTTTGACCCTCTGTAAAAATCAGACGGGTACATATATGCTGAATGCAGCTTATCGCAGTCTTCCGTTAAAGGTCCGGTTTTACCCATAATGAAATCATCATTGTCATCAAGTACAAATGCAAGTTTATGATTTGGATTTTTAAAGGCGTCTTGTACTTTTTGTTGTTCCTTTTTATATTTATCAATTTTCTTTAACAGATTATTTTGTTTTTTTATTGTTGAATCGTTCTGTTCTTCCGTATTTTGAAGTTTTATAAGTTTGTCATTAAGCTTGCCGATTTCTTCTTCCATAACACTGTTGTATTCATTATATTTTTGATTTTCAAATTCTTTTCCGTACATATGTTCAAGAATTTTTACACCTACTGCTCCTGCGACATACTTTTCGGAATCGGCATCTTCAGACAATTTACAATCGTGAAAATCTATTTTAAGTTTACCTTCATACAATTGTGCAGTAACAGAATCTCCGTTTTGTGTGAAACAATCATATATTGCAGCTCTGGAATATGGATTTTCCATAATTGAATTTATACTTGATAATAAATAACAATCTCCTGCTGCACCCTGTGCGGAAGCAAATCTTTCTATCGGCGGAAATAATTTAATGTAAGTTTTTGCATCCATTTCAAGCTGACGGGAATAATCATCTCCCGATTTTATATAAATTTTATCTTGTCCTTTTACTCTAAAAACATCACCGACATTTGTTGATTTTTGCCCTTCTTCTTTTGAAGAATGTATAGGAACAAAAGCGTCTTCTACGCTCATTTTTTGTCCTTCAACTTTGTCGGTATATATATCAATATCGTTTTTTACCAAATCAGATATTTTACTGTTTTGACATAAATGAGAAAGTGCATAAGGATTAACTTTTTGGTCATTTATCAGATTAATTGTTTTATTAATATAATCTGTTTCTGTGCCTTGTTTTTGTAAAACACTTTATAATGTACGCTTATCCTCAGGTGATAACTTGTCTGCAAAAGATAAATTATTTATAAATTGTTTTGTTTCAGAATTATTTTGTTTTCCTCCGAATGAAGGTGATTTATGTATTCCGAAAGCTGCAATCGCATATTCTGATGTAATTGAACTTTTTTTAATTTCTTCAGGAGTCTGCTGTTTCGTTTCATTTTTAGAAACAGCCTCATTGTTCAATTTTGCAATGGTCGTTTTATTTATGAATTTTATTCCTGTTGTATTTATCATATAAAAGTTCCGATATTTTAATTATTATCAAGTATTTTTTACTTCAAATCTGATTTCATAAAATTTTTGTTAGTTTTTCAACAAATATTTACAATGAAAAACATTACCATATAAAATTATGCTTTTTTACTATTTTCAGTAAGTATTTTGAAAATTTTTTATCTTCAGCCATGAAGAAAATTTTTCA
>JBJEGL010000012.1:0-4389 GCA_051875035.1 Candidatus Gastranaerophilaceae bacterium
AAGGGATGTTTTTTTATTAAAAAGTAAATTTTCAAATCAAAACTAACCGACTAAGCCTGAATCATCCGTTTCTGATGCTTTTACCATAATAGCGTGTTCTACGGGATTTTCTTTTTTTATTGAATTATCAAAACCGTATTCATCAAAACCGAATTCGTCTTTTGCTCTTTTGGATTGATTTTCATCTACTAATTTTTTTGCAAGTTCTGCAATCTCATATACCAATTCATAACGATTTTCGCAGTTATCATTTAAGTCCCAAGCAATTTTTATAATTTGATTCATTATCCTTCTCCTGCAATTTATAAATATAATACTATGATAAAATCATGATTTCAACAAAAATTTTATCAATCTGTTAAAAGCGAAAAAATAATATTTAACATAATATATTAATTTTTAATAAAAAAATTAAAGCTTCTTAATGAAGTTAAGAAACGTAACATCGCTGAAAAAGCATGCCTAACATGTGTTTTCGGCAAAATAGATATTTTGAGCCTTTTTAAATAATTTTTACTTAATAAAAATTTAAAATCATGGAAACGCATGCACAGCATGTCTTTTCATGATTTTTGATTAAAGAGTTTATATACCTTGTGTAGCCTCTGTTTTATAAAATTAATATGATAAATATTGAGAACACTTTATACATATTTCAAATAAAGACAATGACAGACTATATTCCAAATTTTAAATTTTCAAATGAGGATAATATTTTAAATATTAACGCCGAAAAGCTATACAGAGAAGCTGAAGATGACTTTTTTTATTTTAATAAATCAAAGAGTGCCGAAAAAAAGTTAAAAGAAGCACTAAAGCATTCTCCTTGTCAAATTAAGATTTTAAAATTTTTAGGAGATATTTATTTTGCTTCAGGCAAAATGGAAAAGGCTTTTGATTATTATTCTCAAGCTGCAGCATTAAAACCTGCCGATTCTGTTATTCTTGCTTCCTTATCTTCTGTTTGTGAAGTTCTCGAAAAATATGAAACAGCATTACAATTTGCAGATTTAGCTTTCAAAAATTTATCGCCGGAGGATGTCAGAATATATGCTTCTCTCAGCAATTTAAAAGTTTCTTTACTGGTTGAATTGCAAAAATATTCCGAAGCAAAGACTTTCCTTGATTTTGCAAAAAAACGTTTGTCATTTGAAGAATCAGGCAGATTATCATCTTCCGTTAATCAGAATATTTTAAAAAAGAAGCTTGCTCTTAAGGAAAGAATGAAAAAATTAAATATAAAAGTGGTATAATATACTTCTAAAGGATGGCATTTTTTCGTTTAAAATGAGATTATGAAAAAATATATTAAAAACATAATAGCTTTTTTAATTACTGTATTTTTTACGGTGCTTGTAATCAAAAGTGTTGATTTAAGACAAACTCTTGAAGCTTTTAAGTTATTTAAAGCGGAATTTATTTTTCCTATTATGTTTCTTTTTTTATTAATAATGGTGGTGCGTGCAAAACGCTGGGATATATTATTAAAGAATAACAGTGTAAAATTCGGTTCAGTTTTTGAAATTTATATGATATCGAACTTATTGAACATATTTTTACCGGCAAGAGCAGGAGATGTTTTCAGAAGCTGTTATTTTGGAAGTAAATATAACATTTCAAAACTTCAAGTTCTCGGTTCTGTTGCCGCAGAAAGAATTTTAGACGGTTTATCTGTTGTATTTATTTTATTATTAGGAATGATGTTTTACGGTCAGTCTCCTTTTATGATTAAGCTTGCGATATCTTCTTCTTTATTGTTTGTTTTAAGTTTTATTTTTGTTATATGGATATATAAAAATAACAAATGTGATTACATTTGCTGTTGTATAAAATCGTGGTCAAGCACTCTTAGTAGTAGTTTTGGAAAATTTTTATATGAATTAACGGATAAAGTTCAGCCTTTATTGAATTCTTTTGTAAGAGGATTTAAACCTTTTACTGAACTTAAGACATTATTGATAGTAATAATACTTAGTCTGATTTCCTGGCTGATTGATTGTATTCTTTTATATTGTCTTATTTTAGTATTTGGCTTAAAAGCAAGTTTTATTATTTCATTCTTTATTATTTCATTTTCTGCATTATCCACAATAATACCCTCTTCATCAATATATATAGGTTTGTATCAATATGCTTTCATTTTAGCATTCAGTTTGTTCGGAATAGATAATTCTATTGCTTTGAGTTTTGCACTTGTAGAACAAGGAATTGTTTTGCTGGCATATTTTTGTGTTGTAATATTTTTCCTTATAAAGGATGGTAAAAATTTAATGTCAATGAAGAAAGAAGCGGATATAAATGTACAAGACACCTAAATCAATGCGTTTACATATAGGAATTTTCGGGAAAAGAAATGCCGGAAAATCTTCTTTAATAAACAAATTAACTCATCAAGATACTTCTATTGTTTCTCCGGTTGCGGGAACTACGACTGATGCTGTTGAAAAAACAATGGAAATGCTTCCTTTGGGTCCGGTTGTCTTTATAGATACGGCAGGGATTGACGATGACAGTGAACTTGGTTATAAAAGAATTGAAAAATCAGAAAAAATAGTTGACAGAACAGATATAGCCATTATTGTTTGCGATTATAGCGGCTGGAACAATTTTGAAATAGAGTTGGCAAAAAGATTTAATGAACAAAATATTCCGATAATCGCTGTTATCAATAAAAAAGATATAAAACAAATCTCTGATGAGTCATTAAATATAATAAAAAACTATACAAAAACATACATAGAAATTTCTGCTTTGACGGATAATGATGTTCCGGCAAAAATCAGAGAAGCATTAATAAGAAACGTTCCGGAAGAATTTATCAATCCGCCGTCAATATTACAAGGTCTTGTGAAAAAAGAAGATGTTGTTATTTTGGTAACTCCTATTGATAAAGAAGCTCCGAAGGGTAGACTTATTCTTCCTCAAGTTAATGTTTTAAGGGAACTTTTGGATAATGTGTGTATTGCGGTTGTAACGACAGAAAAAACTTTGAAGAAATCACTTGAGTCTTTAAAAAATCCTCCCAAAATAGTCATCACGGATTCACAGGCATTTAAAGAAGTTGCGGAAATTGTTTCTGAGGAAATTGCCCTTACTTCTTTTTCAATTTTGTTTGCGGGATTAAAAGGCGATTTAAGAGAGTTTTTTGAAGGAGCATCTGCTATTGACAAGCTCAAAGACGGAGACAAAGTTTTGATATGCGAAAGCTGTACTCATCACCCAATAGAAGATGATATCGGCAGAGTCAAAATCCCCCGTTTAATCAAAAATAAAACAGGTAAAAATCTTGATTTTGAAAATGTTTCATCACATGAATTTCCTAAAAATATTAATGAATATAAACTTATTGTACATTGCGGAGGTTGTATGACCAATCGTCGTGAAATTCTTTCACGAATTTCAAAATCAAAAGAGGCAAATATTCCTATAACAAATTACGGAATGGCAATATCTCATTGCCTTGGAATTTTGAAAAGAGCAATAAAACCATTTAATTTATTTATGTAATTTGACCGTTTTAAGAATTTGTTAATTCTGCCAAAACTATATCAAAAGATTAATCAAAGAGACTTTGTTGAAGGTTATCCGTTTTTATATTTAAAGTTTTTATCGCAAAAGGTGTAATTTTACGTCCTCTCGGAGTTCTTTGGATAAAACCTTCCTGTAAAAGGTAAGGTTCATAAACTTCTTCAATGGTTTTGGAATCTTCTCCTAAAGCGGCAGCAAGAGTTTCTAAACCGACGGGGCCTCCTTGATATTTTTCGGCAATCAAGTTGATTAATGCTCTGTCTGTTGCATCAAGTCCTGATTTATCAATGTTCAAATTATCAAGAGCTTCATTTGCAATTTTGTCATCAACAATACCGTCATATTTTACGATTGCATAGTCAGAAACTCTTTTTACAAGTCTGTTTGCAATTCTTGGTGTTCCTCTGGAACGTATTGCAACTGCATTTGCACCGTCATCTGTTATTTTAATGTCTAAAATTTTGGCAGTTCTTGTAACAACAGCTTTTAATTCTTCTCTTGAATAAAATTCAAGTCTGTGAACTATTCCGAATCTGTCTCTAAGCGGTCCTGATAAAGCACCTGCCTTTGTTGTTGCACCTATCAGAGTGAATTTTGGAACAGATACTCGCAATGTTTTTAAAGATTGTCCTTTTCCTGTATTCATATCAAGGCAGAAATCTTCCATAGAACCCACCTTATTTTCTACACTGCCGCTTTCTGTCCGGTTTCCGTCCATCTTCCCACACCCCATAAGTCCAAGAGGAATCGCAGCTGCAAACAAACATGCCTTCATTCTCCGGATGTTTCTTTTCTTTTCTCTATTCTTCATATCCATAATTACCTTTCTTCCGCTTTCCTATCTATGTGTTTTGATTATAT
>JBJEGL010000013.1:0-4368 GCA_051875035.1 Candidatus Gastranaerophilaceae bacterium
ATGGTTAGGCGGTATGGGAATTATTGTATTGTTTATTGCCGTTTTACCTCAATTTGCAATTGCCGGACGTCAAATGTTTTCCGCAGAATCTCCGGGACCAACCGATGGTAAATTCACTCCCCGTATTAAATCTTCTGCTGCCGTTCTTTGGAAAATGTACATATTTATGACCATAATAATGATTATTATTATGAGGTTTTTAGGTATGCCGTTATTTGATTCTGTTTGTAATTCTTTTTCGGCTATTTCCTGCGGAGGTTTTTCTCCTTCTCAAGATATTATTGTGGGATATCATAATTCTTGTTTTAACTGGGTAATAATATTTTTCATGTTTTTGTCTGGAACGGGTTTTTCTCTTCTGTATAAAGCTTTTGTGCAAAGAAGAAAAATTTCTTTATTGTTTAAAAATGATGAGTTACTTGTTTATATAGGAACTGTTTTTGTTATTTCATCAATAATAGCTGCTATTTTGTTCTTATGTAATACATATAATATTTATGAGGCTGTTGAAGAAAGCTTGTTTCAAGTTATTTCCATAATTACAACGACAGGATTTGCGACGGTAGACTATACAAAGTGGCCTTTTGCGGCACAAATGTTTCTAATGCTTTTATTGTTCTCAGGAGCATGTGCAGGTTCTGCATCCGGCGGATTGAAAATAATCAGACTTGTATTTGTTTATAAATATATTAAAAGAGAATTACTTAAAATACTTCATCCAAATGCGATAATTCCTGTAAGAATAAATGGTTCGCCTGTGCAAAATGAAATTATGGCTCAAATGATGTCGTTTGTTATTTTTTATTTTGGAATTTTTGCAATTACTGCGTTTATTATAACAATGGCAGAAAATAATACTACAATTGGTTTTACGGTGGCAATTTCCACTCTTGGAAATACCGGACCCGCATTCGGAATTATCGGACCGATGGGCAATTTTGATTCTTTGTCTGTTTTTACGAAACTTATATGTATATTTAATATGTTGATTGGAAGACTTGAATTAATTCCTTTTCTTGCATTATTACACCCTGATTTCTATAATATAAAAAAATAAGAGATATAAACTATGGACTATAAAACATCAAAAGTAAAAAAAATATACGGAACAATAGTTATTCCGCCTGACAAATCAATTAGCCACAGAACTGCTATGTTTGCGGCTCTTTCAAAGGGTAAAGTTGATATAAAAAATTTTTCACGAGGTGCTGATTGTCATTCGACGTTAAATATTGTTAAACAGCTCGGTTGTGATGTTGTATTTCATGATGAAATGAATTTAACTATTGATGCTAAAAATGCATTAAAAGCACCTGTTAGTGATTTGGATTGCGGAAATTCAGGTACTACAATGCGTATGATGTCGGGAATTTTGGCGGGGCAGCCGTTTAACTCTACTTTATTCGGGGATGTAAGTTTAAGTAAACGTCCTATGAAAAGAATAATTGAACCGCTTTCACTTATGGGTGCGGACTTTACTCATCATGACTATAAGGCTCCGTTAACAATCCATGGAAAATCTTTACATTCAATTACTTATAATTCTCCGCTTGCCTCTGCACAAGTAAAGTCGGCAGTATTGCTTGCCGGTTTGTTTGCTGATGGAGAAACAACCGTAAATGAACCTTATCAATCTCGTAATCATACCGAGTTAATGCTTAAATATATGGAAGCGGATATTGTTGAAAATTCGTTGACTTCAACCACAATAAAGGCATCCGGGCTTTGTCCGAAAAATCTTGAAGTATGCGGGGATATTTCTTCTGCTGCATTTTTTATGGTTGCGGCAGCAATTGTTCCAAATTCGGATATTATAATAAAAAATGTTGGAATTAACCCGACACGCTCAGGTATTATTGATGTATTTAAAAGAATGAATGCGAATATTTCTCTTTTAAATCAAAGAAATATTTCAGGTGAGGATGTTGCGGATATTCAAGTCGTTTATTCCAATTTGAAAGGTACTGTTATTGAAGGTTCGGATATTCCTCGTCTTATTGATGAAATCCCTGTTTTAGCAGTTTTAGCAACTCAAGCGGAAGGTACAACAATTATAAAAGATGCTGCTGATTTAAGAAACAAAGAATCTGACAGAATTACAACAATAGTTGCTCAATTGAAGGCTTTAGGTGCGGATATAGAAGAAACTCAAGACGGCATGATTATTAACGGCAAAACAAAACTCAACGGCGGTGTCGAAATAGATTGTCATCACGACCACAGAACCGCAATGAGTTTTTATGTTGCAGGATTAATTGCTGATAAACCTCTTTTAATAAAAGAATTTGAATGGGTTAATACATCATTTCCGGAATTTAAATCGTTAATGAATTCGGTTATTAACTCTTAGAAAGTTTATAATGAATAAAAAATCGAAATCCTTTAAACATTTTATTGAAAAACTGGAATCCTTGAGGTATAGCTATTTGCCATTTTGGGTAACATTAACTGTTTTTCTTATATTTTTTATATTTTTGTATCTAACTACTCCAGATGATGGTTTTGTTCAAGAAGCCTACGAGTATAAAACTGCTATGAAAAGAATTACACCTCTTGAAAGACCAAACCAAACTTATGAAAAGCCCAAGATGTCTGATGTTCCTAATGTTTATCAGAATTTTGTTTTGACAAATAATCCGACAAATAAAAAAGTTAATTACTTCTTTTTTGTTCCTGAAAGTCTTAAAAATGCAGAAAGCTATCCGATTATATTCTTTATCCCGGGATATAACGGTGATGCACAATATGAACTTCATGAGGGAATGCAGGATTTTGCACAAAATAATGGTTTTGCAATTGCCGGTATTACATTTAGAGCAAATGATGAAGATTTTGAAAATTATGTGTCTTATCAATATCCATATTCTTGGGCAGCAGGTGCATTTTTGGATATTTTGGAAAATTTGAAAAAAGACGGAGTGAACTATTCAAATGTTTATTTGCATGGGTTTTCAGCAGGGGCTCAATTTGCAGGACGCACAGCACTGCTTCTTCCCGATAAAATTAAGGGCTGTGTCATTCTCGCAAGCGGCGGTTGTATATGCCCTAATAAATATATTCCCGTAAAATTCATGTTTGCTTTGGGAGCAGACGATGATGCTGTTCGCCATCGCATGCAAAAAGTTTTTATTAATGCTGCAAAAAAAGAAAAAATAGATGCAGTTGCTAAGGTATACCCAAATGTCGGGCATGATGTTTCTGAGCAGGAAATGAAAGATACTCTGGAGTTTATTCTTTCTTTAGAAAAATCTGATAACAATCACTAAATTTCAAACAATTCGTGAATTTTAGCTTCAATATCTATGTTTTCAATATCTTTTGTTTCCATGTTTAATATATTTGCTTTTCCGTAAAATTTTGCTGCATTTATCTTATCTCCTGATAATTCATAAGCACGACCGGCATTAAAGTATGCCATTGTATATTTTTCGTCAAGATATATTGCTTGTGCAAAACAATATTTTGCTTCTTCAATCATATTCTTTCCGTCAAGATAAACTGCACCTAAGTTGTTATATGCCGCAGCATATTTGGGATTCTTATCAATGGCTTGCTTGTATGCAATTATTGATTCTTCAATGTAACCTTTTTGCCATAATGATGTCGCAAATTTGCTAAACACATAAGAATTTGTGGAATCTATGCTTATTGATTTTGCGTAATTATCAACAGCTTTATCGTAATCTTCCAAATCAAAATATAAATCTGCTAACGAAGTATATGTTTCCTCACAGTCAGGTGCAAGTGATAACGATTGTAAATACATTCTTATTGCTTTGTCAGGTTTTTTATGAATATCTGAATATATTAGTGCGGCAGCTCGGCAGACAGTAGCTGTCCATTCTGCATCAGGATTTAGGTTTATTGCAACAAGATAATGGTCTTCAGCTTCATCATACTGACCTGCCGTAAATAGAGCAAAACCTAATGCATTGTGAAAATATGGATTTGTCATATCTGCTTCAACGGCAAGTTTAAATGCGTTTATTGCATTTATAACATTATTTTTTTTCAAATAAAGATGTCCTAATTCATAATATATATAGTTTTTGTCTCCTTCTGTGCTTAAAGCTTGTGTATAGGCTTCTATTGCTTCATCCGTTTTGTCCTCAAAATAAGTTTGAAGTATAGTTGCTTTCTTTAAGAGTGCTTCTCTGTCATTTGGATTTACTTCTAAAACTCTGTCATATGAAATTAATGCATCCTCAATATTTTCGAGTTTAACATCAATATCTCCGATTAATTTATCAAAAATTTCCGGTCTTCCCGTTTTTTTACAAGCTATTCTAAAGGTCGTAACCGCATTTTTTTCAAGTCCTAATATTTTTAATATATTACCGGCAGCAAGATATTTTCCGACGGAAAAAG
>JBJEGL010000014.1:0-4353 GCA_051875035.1 Candidatus Gastranaerophilaceae bacterium
TACGGTATTCCTTATTTCTCAAACTTTATAAATTCTGATATGAATCCTGAAGATGCACGCTCTATGTGCTGCCGTTTAAGAATAGATAACAGAGAACTTGCATACAGAGGAGGCGGATTATTTGGTTCAAATCCTTTAACAGGTTCTATCGGTGTTGTGACAATCAATATGCCGAGACTCGGATATCTTGCAAAAGATAAGGCGGATTTTTTCTCAATGCTTAGAGAAAAAATGGTTCTTGCAAAAGACAGTCTTGAGATAAAACGTAAAGTTATAGAAGGATTTACGGAAAAAGGATTTTATCCTTATACAAAATATTATTTAAGGGACATCAAAGCAAGATTTGGTGTTTACTGGAAGAACCATTTTTCAACAATCGGACTTATCGGATTAAATGAAGCTTGTTTGAACTTATTTGGCAAAAATATCGGTACGCCTGAAGGTAAAGAATTTGCAATTGAAGTAATGGACTTTATGCGTTCTACGGTACAAGCATTCCAGATAGAAACAGGAAATAATTATAATTTGGAAGCAACTCCGGGTGAAGGAACGTCATTACGTCTTGCAGGATTAGATAAGGAAAAATATCCGGACTTGATATGTGCAAATGATGAAGATGTTAAAAACGGTGCACAACCTTTCTATACAAATTCTTCACAATTGCCCGTAAATTATACAGATGACATTTTTGAAGTACTTGATCACCAAGATGATTTACAGACAAAATATACAGGCGGTACGGTTGTTCATATTTTTGCAGGAGAAAGAATTTACGATTCACAAGTTATGAAGAACCTTGTAAGAAAAGTTTGCGAAAATTACAGAATTCCATACTTTACATTCTCACCGACATTTAGTACTTGTGCAAGCCACGGATATTTAGCAGGAGAACATGCAACCTGCCCGGAATGCGGTTCTGAATGTGAAATTTACTCAAGAATAGTCGGTTATATCCGTCCTGTAAAACAGTGGAATGCAAGTAAAGCCGAAGAATTTAAGAAAAGAGTCACATTTAAGGTTTCGGATGCAGATAAAAAAGGACTCTGCCCGTCGTGTTAATTGGCGGATTACAGAAAACGTCATTAATAGATTTTCCCAAGAAGATTGCGGCCATAGTTTTTACACATGGCTGCAATTTTCGTTGTCCATACTGTCACAATCCTGAACTTGTTATAGGAGAAAACAGTGATATAACACAAGAATATGTATTGGATTTTTTGGAAAACAGACGGGGAAAACTTGACGGTGTTGTTGTAACAGGAGGTGAACCCTGTTTGCAAAAAGATTTGCCGGATTTTTTACGAATTTTGAAAAAAATGGATTATTCGGTAAAATTAGATACAAACGGATCACAATTTGAAATGTTAAAAAGCATTATTGAAAATAAGCTTGCAGATTATATTGCAATGGATATAAAAGCTCCTGTTGAAAAATATGAAACTGTTGCGAATACTAATTTTAATGTGCAAAATATCATTAAAAGCATTGATTTGATTATGAATTCAGGTGTTGATTATGAGTTTAGAACGACCGTTGTAAAAAATCTGCTTTCTCCGCAGGATTTTGATAAAATAGGATTTTTGGCGGACGGAGCAGAAAAATATTTTATACAGAATTTTTTATATACGAAAACACTGGATAAAACATATAGCAAAGCTGCACCGTTTGCACCTTCCGAACTAAAAGAAGCTGCCGAGCTGCTTAAACAGCATAATATTAATTATGTAAAAATACGATAGTCCGGCTATTTTTCATTTTCAATTTTAGAGTATTATTTATATTGGAAATCGAGGAAACATGGCAAAGAAAATTTTAATAATCATTGATGATATAGAACTCAAATATTTTGAATTTAATGATTTGGTAACTGATTTTTGGTTTGTAAAAGAATATCTTTTGAGAGGTAATACAGTTGATGTTGCTATAAAAAGCGGACTTTTTATAAAAGATAATCAAGGGTATGTTATAAGTTATAAATCTTTTGAAAAAGACGGTAATATATTTTATGACAAAGAGCCGCAAGAAGAAAAAATCAGTAATTATGATATAGTCCATTTTCGTCCTGATCCTCCTGTTGATATTGATTATATCAATGCTTGCTATATTTTTGATTTTGTTGACACAACAAGAACAAAGATAATTAACAATCCGAGAGCAATTCTCGATTTCAATGAAAAGATGCACGGGAATTTATTCCCTAAATATACTCCGCAAAATATTATTACTGCAAATAATAATCAAATAAAACAATTTGTTTATCAAAATGAAGAGGCAATTGTAAAGCCTTTAAACAGATGTTTCGGAAGCGGAATTTTCTACCTTCACAAGGGTGATAAAAATTTAAATTCTCTTATAAATTTATCGACAAACGGAGGTAAAACGCATGTTTGCGTGCAGGAATATTTAGGACACGGGCAAGGCGGAGATAAAAGAGCTTTTATTATCGGAGAAAGAGTTTATCGTGAATCCTTACGAAAATTACCCGGAAAAGACGATTTTAGATTTAACACTCACTCTGATGAATATTTTAAAAAAGAGTATTTAACGGATAAAGAATATGAAGCTGCTTCGGAAATTGCAAAATATTTGACAAAACAAGGTATTTATCTTGCAGCACTCGATTTAATAGACGAAAAAGTTACTGAAATAAATGTTACAAGTCCTTGTTATTTCTTTAGAGAGATGAATAAATTGCATCAAATAAAATTTAATGAACTTGTTATGAAAGATATAATAGAGCTTTCAGAAAAAGAAACTACGGTAATATAATGAGTATACCAATTTGCAAAGAAGAATTTACCGAAATATTCTATTCGGGATGTAAAAAAGAAACATTAATAGGACTTGAATACGAAAAGCTGCCGGTTTATAAAGATACTTATGAAGCTGTAAAATATGAAGATATATGTAAGATAATTTATGAGCTTGAAAATGAAAACAGATTTGTCGTTTTTGATGATGTAAATCCAATGGGAATGGTATTACCCCAAGGACATATTTCACTTGAACCCGGTTCTCAGTTTGAAGTCAGCCTAAATCCGGTAAAAAATATTTCAGAAATCAACAAAATGATTACGGATTATAATGAAGAAACATCACAAATTGCGGATAAATTCGGTATACGTTGGCTTGGTTGCGGAATTCAACCGGTATCAACTTATGAAAAAATTAAAATCATTCCTAAAAAACGTTATGCTTTTATGACGGAATATCTGCCGAAAAAGGCAGCATTACCATACGTTATGATGAGAGAAACTGCAGGTATTCAAGTAGGAATGGATTATTCAAGCGAAGAAGATGCTATGAATAAATTTGCTACCGCAATTAAACTTTCTCCTATTGTAAGTGCAATGTTTGCAAATTCTCCGGTTAGAAATTTAAGACTTTCGGGTTCTAAATCTTTTAGAGCATATTCCTGGTTGAATACAGATGAAGAAAGATGCGGTTTGATTTCGGAAAAATTATTTCATAATGATTTTTCTTTTGATGATTACAAAAATATTCTTTTTAATATTCCAATGATTTTTATTCAAAAAGGCAATAAATATATTTCTACGGGAAATATGACTTTCGGAGAATATTACAAAAAAGGCTACGAAGGATATTTTCCAACAATTGAAGATTGGAATAACCATTTAAGTTTATTTTTCCCCGATGTAAGGCTAAAAAGTTATATTGAGATAAGAAATCACGATTCTCAAAAACAGGATATGATATGTTGTGTTCCTGCACTTTGGAAAGCTATTTTATACAATGAAGATGCAAGATGCGGTATAGAAGAAATATTTAAAAAATGTGAATATAAAGATTTTCAAGAACTGAGATATTTGACACCAGAATATGGCTTAGATGTTAAGTTTCAAAAATATATACTTTCGGATTTGGCAAAAGAAATTATTAATATCGCGATGCAAAGTCTTTTGATGATGAAAACAGGCGAAGAACAATATCTTCTTCCCCTTGCAAATTATGTAAAACAAGGTAAAACACCCGCAGATAATATAATTGAGTTATTGAAAAATAAAAAACAATTAACAATAAACGATTTAAATAATTTGTTTTTATAATAAATTTTTATTAAAAACAATTAGCCATTAATAAAAATTAGCTTTTTACGGCTAATTTTTGTGTCTTATATATACAATATATAAAAACACCAAAAGTGTTTTTGTAATATCTACAGTGGTTTACAAAAACCATATTAAATATTGTAAATATAGTATATCTTTTGAGACAAATTTTTTTATAAAAAAACGTTTTTATACGTATTATATGTTATTTATTTTTTATAGAAGGAGATACAGATGCCGGTAAGTTTTAGCGGAAATAATCCAATGGAGTACTTAAAGAAAT
>JBJEGL010000015.1:0-16481 GCA_051875035.1 Candidatus Gastranaerophilaceae bacterium
CTTCTTTAGAATCAGTCATATAATTTTTCCTCATTTTCTTCATTACGTTCCGGACGATTAATTGTTAACCATAAATCTTGCGGATAAATTTCTTCTATTCTTCCAAATGTACCATTAATTATGAAAAAGTCTATTTTTTCTCCATACTTAACATTTAAATCTTCAAACGGAATTTTAAGTTCAATAACTTCATCATAAATACTTTCTATAGAATGGTTCATTTTCATCAACCATAAATTATTTTTCATTGATTTAGAAAAAAATAACGGGAAATTTTTATCCTGCATAAAAGTCAGCTTGATTTCATGAGAATATGATGTTTTTAACAAAGAGCAGACATTTTCGGTTTTATTTAGAGGTCTTACGGGAGCAGTATATTCTTCATTAGCCGTTTTTATGTAGATGTAAACTTGATAAATTTGTTCGCAATTTGTGTTTAAAGAGTAAATATATTTATTTATGTCAAATAAGAAATACAAATTTTCATAATCGCAGCCAAAACAAATTCTGTTTAACAGTTTGTTTTCTTGCATTAACGGAGATGACGGAATATCTATACTTCCTGCATTTTTCCATTCTTCTTCATAATCAGCTTTGCCTCTTAATTTTGGAGAAATTAAGCCCTTTGGAATTCTTGAGGGTTTTCCTGTAAAAGTGGTAAGCGGTTCTTCAAGCTTTTGAGGAACAGGTTTGCCCAAAAGAATATAAACATTTTTAAGGTGTTCTCTGAAAAGGAAATCAAATAAATGGTCTTGTCCCGAATCATTTGGTTCTCCAAACCACCAGAACCAATCACTGCCTTGTGAAATGTATATCTCTTCATAAGCTTTCCGTAAAATTTCAGGGTCGATATTTTCTTCTTGTTCAAAACGCTTTAAATCTTCATATACAGTGAATAAATAACGCCAAGCAGTGTTCTTGACAGGTTCGGCAGTCCATAATTTAAAATCACCGCTTATGCCGGAACCGGTTTTTATATTTTCCAATTTATTAGTATAATCAACTTTTTCTATATAGTCGCTAATTGTAACAGTTTCAAGAGTTTCATCCTCACAAATCAGTTTGTAAAGTTCATTTAAAAAAGCACTGCCTCCGTCGGAATAATTTCGCCATGCGTTTTCACCATCCATTGCGATAGTTAGCAAATGACTTTCGTAAGGAGCATTGATAAATTTGTTATATACAACCTTGATTCTGTCGTAGAGATCTTTTGCGGCAGTTTTTACATCATAATTCGGATATTCAAAAGAGATTAAATTCGGTAAAACAGCATCCCTAAAAATAAGTTTAATATCTTTACCTTCTCCGAAATTCATATTGTATGTACAGCATAAATCAAACGGGTCTTGATGTAAACCTTTGAAATCTCTTATAAAATCTTTGTGTATTGTGCCTGATAAAATTGATTCATCTGATATAGTCCATTTTATACCGCATTCTGCAAGCATTTTAACTACTTCTGGGCTTATACATTGTTCCGGAAGCCACATTCCTCTTGGTTCTTTACCAAAAGTTTCTTTTGTTTTTATCATACCGCTTTTAATTTGGGCAACGGCACAATCCGGCATTTTAATATCACTTCCCGGTAAAGGATTCCTGAGTGAAGTTGTTTTTGCTGAATCCATGTCGGCAAGAATTGGCAAAATAGGATGATAATAAGGACAAGTCAGAATATCAATTTTATTTTCTTCTAACTTCTTTTTAAAATTAGGAATAATTTTACTGATAATATCTTTCTGTGCTTCAATTAATGTTGCACGATGCTTGCCTGAATAATGCTTGCCTTTTTGTGCAATTTCTTTTACTTCAGGATATTGTTCAATTTGTTCATCAGTAAACCATACAAGGTTGAATAAAGTCATAATATCAGCATAACCGGACATGGAAAAATCATCGGTATCTATCTCTTCTTTTGCAAATCGGCGTTTGTATAAATCAAGATATCTCGGATATTTTAAAATACATTTATTGTAATCAACATCAAAAAAATAATTTAAGATAAATTCCATATCATCTTTTGTTAAATCTTCAACAGGCATTAATGTTAGGTTTTCATGAATATCACTGATTGTTCCGTTTGCATAACCTTCTAAAGCATCAATTAAAACAGGAGAAATATCAAAGTTTAACTTTAAATTAGGATACTTGTCCAAATATTTTAGCATTCCGGAATATGTTTTGACTGCATTAAGCCTTGTCCAGGGCATTAACATAACATCTTCTGTCTGAGTTTTGTAACTTGGCTGATGCAAGTGCCAAACAAATGCTAAAGATAATTTTTTCATAACCTTTTCCCCTTTAGAATGATTTTATCATGCCTTTTTGTTTTTTGAAATGAATTTCTTTTAAAATCAATGAAAACTTAATACGAATATTAAGAATTGTAAACAACAGAATAGTCAACAAAAGCATTACTATTGTTAAATGTTTATGAATTGAAAAATATAAAATAAAGAAAAATACTTGAAATTATTTGTAAAAATGATTGTGTTTGTATTAAAATCAAAGAAAGTTAATACAATATTTTGATAATTTTGGGAAAGTTTTGGGGAATCCTTATTTAAGCTGTTTTTACGGCTTTTTTATTTTATAATGTTTTAAAATTTTTCAAAAAATGTTTTAATTTGTGAAAAAGACTTTCAAAAAAAGAAAAAAGGTTTATAATAAAGTTATGGTACAAAAACGGGAAAAAGATTTTTCAACTGCCGCCGAAATTATAAAGACATTAGGATTAACATTTAATGCAGATTATGAAAATCAAGTAAAATTCTTACTGAATCAGTGGTCGGAAGTTGCAGGAGCAAATATCTCCAAATACTCCGAGGCGACTGAACTCACAGAAGACGGCATAATGATGATTAGATGCAAAAATTCGGTAGTTGCAAATGAAATTTTCGGTTTAAGGACCAGAATTGATGCCGAAATAAAAAAGAGGGCAAAAAAAGCAAACGTAAATTGTTTTAAATATATTAAGATAGTATACAATTGATAAGGAATTAAAAATGATACAAAAATACAGAAAAGGATTTACGCTGGCAGAAACGTTAATTACGCTTGTAATTATCAGTTTGGTTATGGCGGCAACGATGCCGGTAGTTGTAAAATCACAAAATTCACCGAGTGAAGCTCCCTGGAAATACGTTACACAGGGTGATTTAAGTCAGAATGCTGCGGTATTTACAGCGCTTGGCGAAACATCTTCAGGTGTATTCGGAGACAAAAGGGTTCCGATAGACAGCAATATTGCAGCAGCAAATAAGGATACAATATATGCAACAAGATTAAATCCGAGGATTTCTATTGTAACAAGAAATCGGGCTTCTGGACCGGTTATCGGAAGACATTTGATAGATTTTTATGAAAAAGAAGGTACCGGAAATTATACGTCAATCGGTAAAGTATCTTTTGACAGATACTATAACTTGGCATTAGGTCAAAATGCATTGGACGCTATCAAAGCTGATGCGGGCTCCGAACAAAAAGCTACTGTAAACGGTTCAGGAGATTCTTGGAATGAACTTTTAAGAACAGGTACAGGAGATATTAATACAGCTGAAATTCGCGGTGCAGCAAATACAGCGGTTGGTCAATATTCAATGGCTGGCGGACCTCGCTATACAAGTGCAAATTCTTCTGATTATAATATTACCGGTGTCGGTAATACGGCATTAGGAGCATTTTCTCTAAGAAAAGTAACATCCGGTAATGTAAATACCGGTATTGGTTTATATTCATTGCATGTTGCAGGATCAAGCAACTATAATACTGCTGTTGGCGGTTATACATTGAAACTTAATACAACAGGTGAGCAAAACAATGTATTAGGTGCATTTGCAATGGAATCCAATACATCGGGTCGTGAAAATTTGGCAATAGGAACAAGAACATTACAACAAAATACAACCGGTAATAACAACATTGCAATAGGTAATTCTGCAATGATGTCTAATAAAACCGGCAGTAACAATATTGTTATAGGTAAATACGGTTTTCAAGGTAATGAATCAGGAAATGGAAACATTATCATCGGTAATAATGTTGGTATAGGTAATTCGGAAAATAAACTATATATCGGAGGTTGCTCTGAAGGCGGTGCATATTCCAATAATGGTACAGATACTCTTATTTACGGTGATTTAAAAGAAGGAGAACTTTTCTTAAATACAAATAACATAACTCTTGGAATGTCTGATGATTCCAGAACATTTCTTAAAGGAGAGGCTTATATACTTACGGATGGTGGTGCCAATTGGCATAAAGTTGCAACTGTTGATGACATTGAAAATATGATATATAGTCTTGACCTTATGACAGGGATGGTAGGTTATACAGGTCCGTTTTATTCAGATGCAAGACTTAAAAATATTTTAGGTGATAATAAAGCCGGCTTAAAAGAAATTATGCAGATTCAAGTAAAAAATTATACGATGAAACGTGACAAGAAAAAAGAAGTTATTGTTGGTGTAATTGCACAAGAATTGCAGAAAGTATTTCCTAACAGCGTATCGGAAGGTAGAGACGGCTATTTACGCATTAAGCGTGATGAAATCTTTTATGCTTGTGTAAATGCAATCAAGGAATTGAATAATAAAATTCAAGACATTGTTGCAAAAATTACAGGATTAGAAGAAAAAATACGCATTCTTGAAGATACGAATAAGGTTAATGCAAATAAAATAGCTGAACTTGAGCGTCAAAATAAACTTTTTGAAGAACGTTTGGCAGCATTGGAAGGTTCAGCTTCTAAAAAATCGGCAGCTGTTAATAAAAAAGTAAAAGAAGCAGATGTTGCAGAATCTGAAGTTGAAAAAAACGTAACCAAAACAAATAAAACAGAAAAGAAATAGGCTATGCGTCTTGATAAATTTTTAAAAGTTTCAAGACTTATAAAACGCAGAACAGTAGCCAATGATGTATCAGACAAGGGAAGGATTTTCGTTAACGGAAATCCTTCCAAGCCTGCTAAACAGTTAAAAGAAGGCGATGAAATAACAATTGTATACGCGGGCGGAGAAACAACAGTAAAGGTTGTTAAAATTCCTTCCGGAAATGTGTCTGTACAAGAATCATCAAGTCTTTATGAAATTATAAAAGACTTTAGAGAAGAAAAAAGTCAAAAGGAATAAACAATATTATTTTTTTATGTATAAGAATATTTTGGATTGAAAAATTTTTACTTAATATTGAAAATATCTGTCAAAATCAACGTCATCAAAACAGCAAAGAAGTCTAAAAACTTCATCGTCTTCGTCCATTCTTTGAAAATTATATTCATCAAATTTCCAGAGCTTCGGACTTATTCCAATGACACGAACGATTTGTTTATCGTATAGGATTTTAAGTTTTTGTTTAACAATTTCTGTTGGTATACCGAGTAATTTTGACAATTCGACAGCGGAGATACCTTCTTCGTGAGAGGTTTTCTCCGGAGTAAGGAACATAAGTTCCATTCCTACTTTTTTTAGGGCTTCATCATCAATTATGCTTTGATATTCATATGTTTCTGTCATAATTTTCACCGATACTGTCAAAAGTATAGCTTTAATTTTATTATACTCCATCATCCGAACATTTGATAATAGGAAAAATACATACTTGTCGTTTTCTGAATAATATTATAAAATTAAGTAATATATAGCTGTATTCTTATGGAGAAACCAAATGGCAGAAGAAAAAGTTGATGAATTAACGAAAAAATTAGACAATGCAGTTTCGGATATATACAGTTACATTAAAATCGTTGACGAAAAAGCAGAGCAAAATGACAAAACACTGAAATTTGTTACCAATTTGCAAACCGAGCAGATGAAAGAATTAATTCAAACCAAGTCAAATGATTTGAGACGTTTTTTTGAAGATGCCATAAGGCTTCAAACCGAAGTTGTTCGTAATACTTATGAAGGAATCATATCAGATTTAAAATCTACTTATGAACAAGATTTGAAAAATAAAGACCTTGAAAATTTAAAGGTATATAATCAAAAAATTGATACTTTAAAATCAGCTTATGAAAATCAGATATCGAATTTACGTACATCGATGGAAAATGATTGTACCAAAAAGCTTAATGAATGTTATTTGAATGCAAAACAAGACTTTGATAAATTGCAGCAAGAAACGATAATGCGTTATGAAGCGGAAAAAAATGAATTGATTACTAAGTGTAAACAAGAAACTCAGGCAACAGCGGATAAAGTTTATCTTGATGCAAAAGAAGAATTTGAAAAAATAATAAAATCAACGTCAGATGAGGTTTATCAAAAAACCAAAGATGAATACGAACAAGAAATAGCACGAAGATGTGAGGAGTCATATAACAACGGTAAAAATGATACAGAGGCTTGGTTTAATGATAAATTAAACGGTGAAATTCAGCGTTTGACTGCCGAATATGAAAATCAAATCATTGAAATTAAAAATAATGATGAACAAATTCTTCAAGAAAAACTTGAAGAAAACAAGACATATTATGAAGCAGAACTTTCTCGTAAAAGTGAAGAATCCTATAATAACGGTAAACGAGATGCTGAAGTTTGGTTTAATGATAAATTGAACGGGGAAATAGGGCGTTTAAGTTCGGAATATGAAAAACGAATTGATGAAATCAAAAAATATGATGAACAAATTCTTCAAGAAAAACTTGAAGAAGCCTATAATAATGGTAAAAATGATGCGGAAGCATGGTTTAACAATAAACTAAATGAAGAAAAAGAACGTGTAAAAAAAGAAACAAAAGAAGAAATGTATGCTGAAATGGATGAAGCAGCGAGAAGAAATGAAGAAGAATTGAAACTGTTTCTTGACCATTACGAAGCAAAGATAAAACCGTTTAAAAAGCTTATAAATATTCATGAAACAACAGACAGGCGTATACGAGATATACAAAGAAGAATAAAAAACAAAATAAATAAAACTTTAGGTAAAACAGATAAAATTGTTCCCTATAGCGGTAAAAATGCTGAATGTGAATCGATTATAGAAGAATTTGTTCCGCCTGAAAGAGAAGAACAATATGGAGAAAAAAATGACTGAGGCAGAAATTAAAGTTTCGGTTATAGTACCCGTTTATAATGTCAAAAAGTATTTACCGAAATGTCTTGACAGTATAATTGCACAAACGCTTAAAGAGATAGAGATAATTTGTGTGAACGACGGTTCTACTGACGGTTCGGATAAAGTTCTGAATGAATATGCAAAAAAAGACAGCAGGATTAAGGTTGTTAACAGAAAAAACGGAGGTCTTTCCGCAGCAAGAAATACGGGAATGCCTTATGCAAGAGGGAAATATATAGGTTTTATAGATTCGGATGATTATGTAGAACCGACTATGTACGAATTGATGTATTATAATGCGGAACATTTTTCATCACAGATGGTTATTTGTGCTGTTCATAAACTTGATGATACAACAGGGATAGTTTTTGATGATGACCCGTATTATACTCTCGGATATTTTCCTAAAACGCTTGATGGCAGAGCTTTCACGCATTACGATACAAAAGAATTTTTCCAGGATTTTTGTGTTATGGCGTGGAATAAGTTATATTTAAGAAGTTTTCTTGAAGAAAAACAAGCGAGATTTCCGGACGGCTACATCTTTGAGGACGGTCCTTTTTTCACCGACATATACTTTGATATGGAACGTGTTACAATCGTGCGGGATTTCTTGTACTATTACCGTGTAAATCGTTCTAATTCTATAGTAGCAAAGGGTGATAAAAACTTTACCGATATATTTTTCGTTGTAAATAAGATGTTAAATAATCTTAGAAAAACGAGTTATTTTGATGAAGTAAAAGCGTATTTTTTAAGAAAAAAATTCAAAGATATGCGATATCGTTATCAAGTGATACAGGACAAATATAAGAAATATTATTATGAAAAATGGCGTAAATTTTGGCTTGATATAGATGAAGCTACTTTGGAAGATGAAAAGTTTAAAGAACGATATCCGTATACATATAGAAATATACGGCTTGTACGAGAAAATGATTATTTGAATTATCAAAAAGAATTTTTTATTGAGAAATGCAAACATAAAATTATGGAAATTTTACACTTAAATCCAAAAGTGTATACATTTAAAATTAAAAAATTTCATATTTGTATTAAGAAACGTCCGAAAATATTTGACTGGTGGTACGATAACAATCGCATGTTTATTGCTATATATTGGCTTAAAATCAAATTTGATTTTCCTTTTATGTATACAGAGCTTGAAGACTGGGAAGATTCGGTTAAATGACGTCTTTGAATACTGAAAATACAGAAAAAAAAGAAATTAAACTTTCAATAATAATGTCGCTGTACAATGTCGAATTATATATGAGGACAGCGATAGAGAGCGTTTTGAATCAAAAATTGAAAGAAATAGAGTTAATCTGTATAAATGACGGTTCATCCGATTATTCTTTGCAAACGGCACAGGAATATGCAACCATTGATGACAGGGTAAAAATACTATCTTATGAGGAAAGTAAAGGTCAGGCTTATGCCAGAAACAGAGGTATAGATATAGCACAAGGTAAATATATCGGGTTTGTTGACGGTGATGACTGGATAGAACCTGATATGTTTGAAAAATTATATGAAGAAGCGGAAAAAAATCAAACGGAAGTGTCTTTTTGTGCGGCAGCCTTGTATGATGAAATGATGCAGAAAGTAGATTTTTCAAATGCTTATTACAATTTAAGTTTGATACCTTCAAGTTTTGATAACAGAGTATTTGACGGACAGGATTTGAAAGGTCTATTGACGGGCTGTATAAACGTAGCACTCTGGAATAAAATATACAGAACAGATTTTATGAATGATAATAAAATCAGATTTCCTGAATATTTTATATACGAAGATATGCCGTTTTTCTATGATGTGTGCTTTAAAGCGAAAAGAATGAGTTTGATTAGGGATTACGGATACTTTTATCGTATTAATCGCAGCGGTTCTACAATGTCAAAAATTGGTTTGAAAGTTCTTGATAGGGTAGAAATGGTTGCATTGACCTATGAAATGTTTAAAAGTCTTCCATATTTTGAAGAAATTAAAACAAAAGTTACTGCCTGGATTATTGACGATTTGTTTCACAGATATACTCTTGTTGATTCAAGATACAGAAAAGAATTTTTCTTTTTAATGAAAAAATTATTTAAAAATCTTGATTTAAACGGAGTTGATATAGAAGAATTATCACATTGTTATTGTTATAAAGAGTATCAAAATTGTATTAATTTAAAATATGATGATTTTGAAAGAACGCTTGTAAATACTTATGTTCAGGCTAAAAAAATTGAAAATGAATTAAGAAGTGAAATGAAATCTTCTAATTATAAAACGCAAATCTTTTATGAGGGTATAATAAATAATTTAAAAGATGAAATTGATACAATTCAAAGAGGTGCCGTAAATGGTTGACAAGCAAACCAAGGTTTCAATAATCATGCCTGTAAGCAATGCTGACAAATATTTGCAAGAATGTTTGGAATCTGTTGTCAACCAATCTTTGCGGGAGCTGGAAATAATATGTATTAATGACGCTTCCAAAGATAATTCCATAAAAATTTTAGAAGATTATTCTAAAAAAGATAAGAGAATAAAAATAATAAATTTAAAAGAAAAATCCGGACAGGGAAGAGCTCGGAATATAGGTGTTGAAAAAGCTTCGGGTGAATATATCGGTTTTGTAGATGCTGATGACTATGTTGATTTGACAATGTTTGAAAAGATGTATACTTCAATTTTCGATAAAAAAGCTGACATAGCAATGTGTCGTGCATTGGTTTACAACGATAAAACAAATGTTGTCAATCAAGATGATGCGTATTATTCTCTTGCTTGTTTTAACGAAAAATTTTTCAAAAAAACGTTTACTCATTTTGATACTACAAGTTTTTGGGATAAAATCAACGTTGCGGTTTGGAATAAATTGTATAGAGCTGAATTTTTAAAATCTTCTAAAGTCAATTTTCCGGAAGGTTATATATATGAAGATGTTCCGTTTTTCTATGCAACTTATACACAGGCAAAAAAAGTTGTGTTAGTTGAAGACAGTTTGTATTTTTATAGAATAAACTCACAAAATTCCACAATGACAAAGACTGATAAAAATGTCAAAGATAGAGTGGATATGTTGTCTTTAACTTTTGAAATATTAAAGAAACAGACTTATTTTAAAGATATTCAAACGAATGTAGTGAATTGGCTTATTCACGACTTGTTTTATCGCTGCTTGCAGATAGACAGCAGATATCAAAAAGAGTATTTTTTCAGAATGCAGAAATTTTTCAAGACAATTAACACTGCAGAAATAGACGATGAGTTGGTTAAAAGCCCTTATTATTCGCATTTTTGCGAAATAAGAAAAAGAAACTATGATGATTGTATAAAATATTTTTTTAATCAAGAATCCTTATGTGATGCTTATGTTGAAATGGCAAAAAAGGCTTTTGAAAAAGATTATAACGCATTGAGCGAACGTTATAAAAAGGTTGTAAGGCAAGAAGAAGAAAACATTCAAAAAAAATATGATTTAGAAGACCTTCAAGATAAAATTCTGCAAGAAGAAAAAAATCGCTGGGCTGATTTTGAGGCAGAGAAAGAAAGACTTGCTTCCGATTATGATAAGCAGAAAGAAGAGCTGGACAAGGCATGGCAAAATCTTGACGCAGAGAAGCAAAAGAATGTTCAAGATATAGAAAAAGCCTGGGATGATTTTAAAAAGGGCACTGATAAGCGTACAGCGGAATTAGATGAACTTCAAGAGCGAATTTTGCAGGATGAAAAAGAGCGTTGGGCAGAATTTGAAGAAGAAAAGAATAAATCAGATGCAGAATATCAAACTCAAAAAGAAGAGCTGGACAAGGCATGGCAAAATCTTGACGCAGAGAAGCAAAAGAATGTTCAAGATATAGAAAAAGCCTGGGATGATTTTAAAAAGGGCACTGATAAGCGTACAGCGGAATTAGATGAACTTCAAGAGCGAATTTTGCAGGATGAAAAAGAGCGTTGGGCAGAATTTGAAGAAGAAAAGAATAAATCAGATGCAGAATATCAAACTCAAAAAGAAGAGCTGGACAAGGCATGGCAAAACTTTGAATTAGAAAAACAAAAAATTGAACAAGAAGCAGAAAAGAATAGGGCTGATTTTGAAGAAGAAAAAAATAAAAAAGAGGCTGAATATCAAGGCAGAGAAAAAGAAATTGACGATGCTTGGGAACAATATAAAGAAAAAAGTCAAGAACGTGAAAAGCAATTGAATACAAAGCAGGAGCAAATTCTAAAAACGGAAAAGGAATTATGGAACAGTTATGAAAAATCCGTAAAAGAATTAGAAAACGAGAAACAGCGTCAAAGATACAGAAATAAAATTGCAATTGAAAAAGTAAAAAACAATTTGAATAATAAGTTTTTTGAAAATATTGCAGAGGAAAAGAAAAAACTGTGCAGAGATTTTGAGCTTGAAATGCAAAAAGAAAGAGAAAACTATTCTGATATGCTTCAAGAGCAAATCAAAATACAACAAGAAAATTACGAAAAGATAAATTCTTTCAAAAAAAAAATAGAGGAAACGAGAATGAACAGACCTAAAGTTTCGGTAATATTGCCTGTATATAATGTGGCTCCATACTTACGACAATCTTTGGACAGTATAATAGGACAAACCTTGAGAGATATAGAAATTATCTGTGTTGATGACGGTTCGACAGATGAAAGCGGAAAAATTCTTGACGAATATAAAGGAAAAGATTCGAGAATAAAGGTTGTTCATAAGAAAAATGCAGGTACGGGAGCGGCGAGAAATGACGGTTTGAAATTGGCAACGGGAGAATGCATAGGCTTTGTTGATCCTGATGATTGGATTTTGCCGAATATGTATGAGCGATTATATGAAATTTTACAGGAAAAACAGCTTGATATAGTAATGTTTACTCCAGATGTTTTTAACGATAAAACAAAAAAACATGAAGGCTTTTTGTATTTTCAAAATTCTAATTTTCCTGATTTTTTGGATAACAAAATTTTTAATAAGGATGATATTTCACCGTTTTCTTATCCGATGTGTGTTTGGAATAAGCTTTATACAAAAAAATTATTTGATGAAAATAATATAGATTTTGCGGAAGGATTAGATTTTGAAGACCATAAAGTAATTTTCAAATCATTATTTACCGCAAAAAGGATTTATTTTATTCGTGAAAAGCTTTATGTATACAGACATTCAAGAGAAGGTTCAATATTATCCGATAATGATACGAGAATGTTTGACCATATAAAAATTTACGATATTGTGGAAAATATATTGAAAGAAACCGGTAATTGGGAGAAATTTCATCTTGATTTCTTGCGATACAAAGTACATAACATTTTGTATTATTATACAATGATTAAGCCTCAGTATAAAAAAGATTACTATGATAAAATGGCAAAATCGTTGCAAATGACAAAAATGAATGAAGAAGAATTTGAAATTTTAAGCAAAGACTATCCTGATTTAAAACCTATAATGGAAGATACTTTGGCAAATAAAATTAAAACAACGGTTAAAAAGCTGTTTAATAAATAAAAACAGTTGATTGAGCTGAATGTTCTATTGTAAACAAGGTTATTGTTCAAGTTTCAAAAGTTCTTCGTATAATTTTTTCTGTTTATCGGAAATTTTTTCGGGAATGTTAATTTTAATTTTAACATTCATATTTCCAAAACCGGAAGGTTTTTTAGGTAAACCGAGTTCTTTAAGCCTCATAGTCGTGCCGTTTTTTGTCATTGGAGGGATTTTTATTCCGACTTGACCGTGCAAAGTTTCTATTTCTTTTTTTATACCTAAAACAGCTTCCGCAGGAGAAATTGTAACTTGTTTACTTACATCAGAACCATCGATTTCGTATTCATTATCTTTTATTTTTACAATAAGGTATAAATTTCCCTTGCTGCCGTATTCATCTGTATTTCCTTCTCCTGCGAGTCTGATTTTTTGACCGTCTTTAATGCCGATAGGAATTTTTACATTAATATTTTTTGATTGATTTACATAACCTGTTCCGCCGCAGGAGGAGCAATAACCGCTTGAAGCATTGCAGGCAGTACATTTTTGCATATTGTTAATGTGTACTGTTTTGGGAGAATTTTGCATTAAATCTTTTGCACTGACGGTTATTTCTCTTGTAATATCAAGATTTTTATTCGATTGGCGTGATTTTTTTCTGCTGCTGTTTTCAAATCCTCCCGTATTTGAAAATCCGTTTGAAGAAAATCCACCCATATTTCCAAAATTAAAGGATTGTGATTTACCGCCCATTAAGTCACCGAATATTGAGCTAAAGAAATCGGAAAACCCGCCCATATTGGAAAAATTTTGGGAAAATCCGCCTGCATTGTTAAAATTAAAACCTTCAAATCCCGGTGGAGGTGTGAATTCAGAACCGGACTGCCAATTTTCACCGAGGCTGTCATATCTGCTTCTTTTGTTTTTATCGGAAAGAACCTCGTAAGCTTCATTGATATCTTTAAATTTTTCAACGGCATCAGAATTTTTATTAACATCCGGATGATATTTTCTTGCTAATTTTCTATAGGCTGATTTTATTTGTGCTTCTGTTGCGTTTCTTTCTACGCCTAAAATTTTATAGTAATCTTGATATTTCATTTAAGCTCCCTGCTTTCCATATTAAAATAATAATATAAAAAATGTCTATTGCCCGTTTTTTTAATTTTTTTTTAATTATATAAAATTATGGTTGTAGTATAATTTAGTTATGTTTAAACCATTTAAGATATTTATTACACTAATTATTATATTTGCGGCACAAAGTGTTTTTGCTGCGAATGACGGTCAATACCTTTTTCGTTCATTTGATAAGTGCTCAACTAAAAATGAATGCTCGGATGTTATGGAATCGGTAAAACGTATAAATTCAACTTATTCGGAAAATAATGTGTTGCAGTTCCAAAATTTCGTTGATGAAAAACTTCCGCAAACGATACTTGCACCCGCAAAGCCTCGATATGTACTGCCAAAATCAGTATATGAGTACCCGACTGAACATGTATATAAAAAATCATTTTATTTTGTTGATATAATTGACCCTAAAGCAGGTGATCCTAATGTTAATGCTTCCTATCCCGGATTAAGAGGTGCAAATCAATTGGTAATCTATACTCCCGGGTTTGGACTTAGAACAAATACTAATGAATTTGGTGCGGAAGCAGTTGTAGTTGATAATGTTGTTGTTAAGTTAAGCGGTGCGGATTCTATAATTCCAAAAAACGGTTTTGTAATAAGCGGTCACGGAAAAGCAAAAAACTGGATACAACAAAATATAATTTTAGGTTCAAAAATATACTTTGACCCTGTAAACGAACAGTTGACAACAGTTGTTACGCCGGAAACATATATCTTTGAAGCTAATGAAAAGATTAAAGAAACTTCTCAAGTAATGCAATATTACAGAATGATGGAAAATCGTTATGACGGAAGAAAGGCTTCTAATTATCTCTATAAAGCAAATGATTACATTAAAAAAGCGGAACGAAATCCCGAAAAAAGTTCATATTATCTTGAAGAAAGTAAGGAATTAGTTGAAACGGCATTGAAAAATGCAATTCCATACAGAAACGATGAATTCAACGGAATATGGCTTCGCCCGACAGAGCATTCTCCGAGAGAAATTGAGCATACTGTTGAGATACTCAAAGAAGCAGGAATAAAAAATGTTTTTCTTGAAACGTATTATCACGGTCAAACAATTTATCCGAGCAAGGTATTGTATGATTACGGAGTTACTCCTCAACGAGGTGAATTTATAGGGTTTGATCCGCTTCAGATTTGGATTGATGAATGTCATAAAAATAAAATAAAAGTTCATATTTGGTTTGAAACTTTTTATATAGGAAACAGGCCTCCAAGAAGCAGTCAAAAACACATTCTTTCTGTTTATCCGCAGTGGGCAAATACAACAAAAACTCTTGCGGATAGTGACAGAATTGCGAACTCTGCTGCCGAACATAACGGTTATTTTATTGATCCTGCAAATCCTGAGGTACAAAAATTTGTGGGTGATATTTTAACAGAAATTATTGAAAAATATCATCCTGACGGTATAAATCTTGATTATATAAGATATCCTCAGTGTGCTCAAGTGAAAAGTGATTATTCAACAGGTACGGAATGGGGTTATACAAAATACGCAAGAGCAGAATTTATGAGCAAATACGGAGTTGACCCTATTGAACTAAAAGTTTCGGACGAATTAAGACAAAATTGGTTTGAATATCGTCAAGGTAAGATAACAGATTTTGTAGATTTTGCAAGAAAATTAACCTGTAAACACAATATAATGTTAACAACGGTTATTTTTCCCGACAGAAACAGAACTCTTGAAACAAAATTACAGGATTGGAAAACATGGAGTAAGTACAATATGGTAGACGGATTTACAACACTTTTGCTTACAACGGATAAAAAAACGGCAGGTTCTTTAATTCGTTCAATAAAAAATGAGATATCTCCTTCTACAAAAGTATATCCAGGAATTTTTGTAATGTTTATGGATGCATCTCCTTATGAATTATTGATGCAAATTCATGAAACAAGGAAAATGCGTTCCGACGGGTTTATGTTATTTGATTATGCTCATTTGAAAAAAGATTACCGTGAGGCACTTTCGGAAAGAGTTCTGAACTATAAAAAATGAGGAAAATGAGGAACTATGGCAAAAATTAATTTTACTAAGATGAACGGTTTAGGTAACGATTTTGTTATTTTAGATTTTGAAGAATATCAAAAAATAAATGCCGATAAACAAGAACTTGCAAAAAAACTCTGCGACAGACATTTCGGAATAGGTGCAGACGGTTTAATAATTGTTAATCCAAATACTAAAAATACTGATATAGGTTGGTTTTTTTATAATTCAGACGGTTCTATCGCCCAGATGTGCGGCAATGGTATAAGATGTTTTGCAAAATATGTTTCACAAAAAAATTTGGTTTCAAAAAATGAATTTAGCGTAGAAACTCTTGCAGGAACAATAATTCCTAAAATTAATGACGACGGAACCGTTACTGTTAATATGAATAAGCCGATTTTAGTTCCTGAAAAAATTCCCGTAAATGTTGATAAAAATCTTAATTTTAAGATTAAAGCAGGCGGTAGTGAATTTATTGCAAATGCAGTAAGTATGGGCAATCCTCATTGTATAATTTTTACTGATGAAAATACAAAAGAGGCAGCTTTAAAATACGGTCCTCAAATAGAAAATAACAAATTATTTCCGGAAAAAACAAATGTTGAATTTATTAAAATCCTTTCACGTTCGGAAATTAATCTTGATGTTTGGGAACGAGGCTGCGGAATTACGTTAGCGTGCGGTACGGGTGCCTGTGCTTCTGTTTGTGCAGGTATATTAAACGGATTATTGGATAACAAAGTTAAAGTAAATCTTCCGGGTGGTCGGCTTATCATTGAGTGGGCAGGCAATAAAGAAAAT
>JBJEGL010000016.1:0-4330 GCA_051875035.1 Candidatus Gastranaerophilaceae bacterium
CATTTTTTCGCTCCCAACCAGGCATTGGACTGCTTTCAATGGCTTCATTTATAGAATTAAGTATTTTTGGAATCAAATCTACTTCATCTTTCCAAAATTTTACTAACCTATTATCTTTGGCTTTTTGAATAAACTTCAGTACATTCTTTGCATCTTTTGTTCTCTTATTCAAAGTTTTTGTACTCTCTTTTATAAAAACCAAAATAGGGATATTATTTTCTTTTGCGTAATCATATTCCATTTCTGTATAACTTACTTTAGTATTTTCATTTATAGAACCGTAGCATTCCCCTATGATTAATACCAAATAATCAGAATCGTCAATAATTTTTTTTATATAATCAAAAGCTTCCCTATCAGATGAATTAAAAAGTTCCATTCCTGCAGGAATGTTCCCCATATCAAGAATATTTTCTATGATTTTTTTTCTTTGTTCTATTAAATCTTCATATGTAGAACTTACAAATATTTGATATTTTTTCATATGCAAATTTTACTACAAAATTAATTAGCATGTTATTAGGAATCTTATCATACCTCCATATATGCTCTGCCACATGTTGTGCGAGGTTTTGTTTCATTTGAGAGTGATTTATTGAGCGGCGGAGGCGGGAGTAAAGGACTTTTATCCGCAAAGATTCTTCTTTTGTGTGCGGAAGTTTATTGCGTTTTGTTTTTAGCGGTTTATCGGCGACAAAAAGCTCATCATTATAATGGTGTTAAGGTCGAAAACAGAAAAGGATTAAACTTTAAAAGTATTGTGGTCTTTGGCAGGATAAAAATTTCAGAAGACAAAGAAAAAAATATTGATATATGTAAAAAATTAAGCGAAAAATTTAATTTTGGAAGCGAATATATAAAAGACGAACTTAAAAAATTTGCTGATGTCGTAACTGTTCTTGAACTTACCCCCGAACATATTACCTGCAAGCTTGTTAATGAAAGTTGATTTTAAATAATAAAAACAAATAATTATAGTTTAAATGCTTTGTATAAAAATTGGGATTTATATAGCCAGTTACAAAGTTGTACAAAGCACGCTGAATGATAACAATTTGTAAATTGATTCTTGTGGTTAAAGCCTTAGTATAATATAGGCTTTGTATAATTTGACCGCTATAAAATCACAAAAATTAATATTTTAAAATTTTTCTAAAGTTATTGCTACTTTATGTCGATAAATTGAATGACAAATAAACACGGATAGAGCATGAGCATTAATTTTATATCAGGTGTAAGTCCTGTAAATACACGCAAAATAGACAACAATAAGACAATTATTCGCAATCAAGGTCTAAGAAAAGATACTTTTATAGCATCCTCTGCAAAAAGTACTGTACCGAAAAAAGAATTAAACACTCAAGATGCAATCAAAGAATTGAAAAGTATAAATTCATTTAACGGTAAGCCTAAATTTAATGATGAAAAACTTACTCAGATTAAAAATATTTTAGATGAGCAGCCCGAAAAATGGGATGCAATAAAAACAATTTCCGAACAACCAAAGATGATAAGCTCTTTGGTTTTAGATTTTGCCAACAGAGATTTAAACACGTTAAATGCTGTAGCGAAACTTTCCGAAATAAAGAAAGACAACGGGGAAGCAAAATTTTCTTCTCTTGAAATAAGAAATCTTACAAATCAATTACAGGGTGAAGAACTTTTAAAGGTTTGTCAGTTAAGTAGTACACCATTAAGTAATGATAATATAATCGAAATTGCCAAAGATAAAAATATACCTGATATAAAAAGGATTATTAATACAGTTAATAATTATGCGTCAAGTTCTCCCGATATGAGACGTATTAGTTTTATAAAAGATGAATTTGACTATAATGCTTATAATGTACATATTGATATGAAAAATAATGGTTCAAAGGTTATACTTTTAGATAAAGCATTGAATGAAACAGCACTTGAAGTTGTTTGTATAGAAAATGACGCAAATGGACATCCTCAGCAGGTAAAAAATACAAATGATTTTAGAAATAACACGATATCAAAAGTTATTTCAATGAAAAGTCCAAGTTTTCCTCAGCCAATAGTAACTGAGGAAACAAGAATTATTAAAAATTCTCAAGGGCAGGTTTTACGTAAAGAATTATATACATTGTCTGATTTAGCAGGTATTCCGAATGTTAAATATGTTTACCCAAACGGAGAAGAAAAAATAATAAGTTCCGGTCATTATGATGAAAATACCGGAAAAACAACAGTAACAAAAGATATGAAATCTATTGACGGAACAAGAACTCAGTATTTGTACGAGGATGAACCAAACGGAAATATGCATTCTTCCTACAAAATTACTGATAAAAACGGTAATATATTATTAGACAAAACAATAACATTTGAAAAGTTAGATGAGAATACTTTTATTTCAACAGAAAATGATAAAAAATACGAAGTTAAATTTTCAAATGGAATAATTAATATTACCAATATGAACAACGGAGAAGTTTCCACCTTTAATTTTGATGAAAAAACTGACGGAGACAAAGAAAAAATACTTGAATCATTTAAACAAATGCCCGCAGAAGAAATTATTGCGTTAAATCAAAATACGGATAATTTTATCGGTATAAAAAATATTTATCAATCTACTTATGCGGCGACTACGAGAACAATAAAATCGGGAGATAACCTTTTTACCATTTTACATGAAGCAGGACACGCAAAAGATTATGCAAATGTTGATGTAAAACAAAAAGAAACGCTTGTTAATTCAATATTTTCAAATCCGGAAGTAAATAAAGTTTTTGAAGAAGAAAAAGCAGCATTTAATAAGGCATTCCCTCTTGCTCAACGTGATCACATCAGCTATTTTATTAAAACATCAGAGTATAAAGACGGTATTCAAGAAGCAATTGCGGAAACTAATGCAATATTGAACACAAAACAATCAGATACATTATTTTCAATAAGAACACAGTATTTGCAGCAATATTTTCCAAAAACAATAGCATATCTTGCAACAATAATAGATTAAAATATAAAAATTTAAACAGGTTGAAATAATTCAACCTGTTTTATTTATTCGATATTTTTATATGCTCTTGACTCAATTAATACGGATAACACAGCAATATCAGCAGGTTTAACACCGCCTATTCTTGCAGCTTGTCCTAATGTTGCCGGACGAATTTTCTCAAGTTTTTCTTTTGTTTCCGTTGAAATTTGCTGAATTTTTTTATAATCAATATCCGCTGGAATTTTTATCCTGTCAGCTTTAGCTGACATCTCAACCTGTTCTTTTTGGCGTTTTATATAACCTTCATATTTTATTCTTACTTCTATCTGTTCACCTATTTCACAAGAATAATTATTATTTTGTGTCGTTTCATCAAGTTCCCTGAGAACATCATAAGAAATATTTGGTCGTTTAATCAACTCAAATAACCTAATTCCCTCATTAATATGTTCTCCGTATTTTGAAAGTTTTTCATTAACTTCCTCGGTTGCACTTAACTTAGTTTGTTTTAGTCTTTCAATCTCTTTTTCTATTGTTTGAGCTTTTTCTTTATAACGAAGGTAGCGTTCTTCACTTGCGAGACCTTGTTTATAACCGATTTCAGTTAATCTTTCATCTGCGTTATCCTGCCTTAAAAGAAGTCTGTACTCAGATCTTGAAGTTAACATTCTGTAAGGTTCATCAATATCTTTTGTCACTAAATCATCAATTAATGTTCCGATATAAGAAGATTCCCTTGATAATATTAAAGGTTCTTTTTGATTAATATAATTTACAGCGTTAATACCCGCAATCAGCCCTTGTGCAGCAGCTTCTTCATAACCACTGGTTCCGTTTATTTGACCACCGAAGAATAAGCCTTTAATATGTTTACTCATAAGAGAATGCATAGTTTGAACAGCAGGAATATAATCATATTCAACAGCGTAAGCAGGTTTAATTACATGAACATTTTCAAGACCAGGAAGCGAATGCAGCATATCAAGCTGAACAGGAGCAGGAAGACTCGTCGAAAATCCTCCGACATAAATTTCATAATTGCTTTTGCTTTCCGGTTCCAAAAAAATATGATGAGAAGGATTATTTGCAAATCTCACAATTTTATCTTCAACAGAAGGACAATATCTCGGCCCTCTTGCGTGAATCATGCCCGAATACATCGGAGATTTATCAAGATTTGCAAGAATTATTTCTTTTGTTTTTTCTGTTGTTCTCGTTAAATAACAAGGATACTGTTTTTTAACAGGTCTTTCAGGTAAAAAAGAAAAGAAATGTAGATTTTCATCCCCGGGTTGAATTGTTGTTTTGGAATAATCAATTGTTCTTGCATCAACTCTTGCAGGTGTTCCTGTTTTTAAA
>JBJEGL010000017.1:0-4326 GCA_051875035.1 Candidatus Gastranaerophilaceae bacterium
AGAAGGTTTTGTACATTTTTCATCGGCAGAAATCATCCAGCCGTTCATATATTTCAAAGCGGGAACATTTTCTCTGCCAAATTGGTGAAATCTTTTATTTGCATTGGACAGAAGATAAACATTGTAACCGTTTTCTCTTAATTTAAAAACAAGGTCATTATTTTCAACAATTACGGGCATGCAATAGTGCCAGTTGTCCATAACGTCTTCTAAATCATCGTAAAGTCTTTCAGGCAAAAGTTTTTTTGCATCTTCAAGAACTTCTTCTTCTGTCACTGTACCTTCGTCGAGTTTATTCCATTTTTCCTGATTAAAAAGAGCTTGATTAATCAATGCAATATCATGTTCATCTTCTACAAATCGTGAAATTATTTTAACGGGATTCCATTGAATAAGCACATTTCCCATATCGAACACAACATTTTTAATCATATTTTAATCCTTATAAAACCTTTATTACAAATATAATGTTTTTAATGTCTGTTTGTCAAGGAAAATACCCAAAAGAATATTGTATGATATAATAAACTTCGACAGTTTAAAAAATCACAAGGGTAGTTGTTTATGGCTAACATTATTATTATCGGTGGAAAAGAAGTAGACTTAAAATTTTTGAAAATTATTTTAACAAATCAGGGACATAAAGTCTTTTCAAATTATTGTTATGAAAAAGCCGAAGAACTTGTGGAAGAAATCATGCCTGATATTGTTATTATTGATATAGAGGAAAATGATAACAGCGGCTTTGAGTTATGTAAAATAATTCGCAGTAATAAAATATTCAGACATATTCCCGTAATTTTATACTGTGACTTAAATGATGGGGATACTGCGGTAACAGGTTTTGAAAGCGGAGCAACGGATTACATTTCAAAACCTTTAAACGAAGAAGAAGTAAAAATAAGAATTGACAATCGTCTTGATGTAATTAAGACACATCTTAAGGCACAAGCTAAAAATGCCGAATTTACAAAGGAAATGCAAGAAATATTAAAAACAGTATCTCATCCGCAAATGGAAACAATATTAGCTCTTGCCTCTCTTGCTCAATCAAGGGATGATAATACGGGTAAACACCTTGACAGAATGCAAAAGTACACTTATGTTTTGACAAAAGAAATGCAAAAAATGCCAAAATATAAAAATAAAATTACGGATAAATTTTTGGCAGAAGTCACAGCAGCAAGCCCTTTGCACGATATAGGAAAAATCGGTATACCTGATAAAATCCTTTTAAAACCGGGAAAATTAACTCCTGATGAATATGAAATTATAAAAACACATACTCTTTTAGGTGACGAAACTCTTCTTAATGTCATAAACTCTTTTGGTGACAGCAGTTTTATTGAAGCAGGAAGAAAAATTGCCCGTTCACATCATGAACGTCCCGACGGAACAGGATATCCCGACAGATTGAAAGAACATGAAATTCCTTTAGAAGCAAGCATTATGGCAATTGCAGATGTTTATGATGCAATAAGAACAAAAAAAATATATAAACCTGCAATTTCTCACGAAAAAGCAATAGAAATAATTAAAGCGGCAAAAGGAACACAATTTTTAGATGCTGCGGTAGAAGCTTTTTTGAATGTAGAGAAAAAATTCTCATACATTTGGCTTGAATATGAAACAATGTGCGGTTAAAAATTAGGGGTAGTTAAATTGGTGCAAACGTTCCTTTTTGCACCCTACACCTGCTATTTAGCTAAAATAATACGAACGAAGTGAGTTGATGCATTCCGCACAGGAATCGTGTCTTTTCTTTTTCTTGGGGTACACGTTCTTTTTCTTTTCTCATCGAAAAAGAAAAGAAAAAGAATGGGTACAAAATCATTTATAAATATTTAAGATTTTTTGGTGTAAACGTTCCTTTTTGCACCCTACTTACTTCATATCCCATTTTTGATGCTAATTCTTTTTTGAAGTTAAAATTGATTTATAATATATTATTTTTTAATTATTTTTGGCTGTTTTTATCTAAATAGTTTTCATAAAGCCAGTCATTGGAATTTTTGAATTTCAAAGCTCTGTAATAATTATCAAGCATTGCTTTTTCTCTTGCAAAATATTCCTCTTCATTACAATTTTTTAGAATTTTATCAATATTATCCAAATCAGTTTCTTTAATTTTAATAATTCCATCAGAATTAAAAAACTCATCAATTCGTTCAGCACCGAGATATACCGGTATAGTCATATTGGCAAAACAGTTGAGAATTTTTTCCGTAAACCAATAACCTTCAATTTCATTTTCAATTGCAATTGAATATTTATAATTCGTCAATGTTTTATCGATAGAAACAAAACTGCCGCCGTCAAATGTACCAAATGTATCGGCAAGACCTTCTCTTTTGCATTTTCTTGCAAGTTCAAGTCTGAATTTATGCAAATCGCAAAGAGTCTTATCGGAAGAAACAATAGATATATTTTTATTTTTTAAATCTTTCCAATTTACGGGAAGATTACCGTTTTCATCTTCAAGAGAACACCAAACTTTTGCACATACGGAAAAAAATCTGGCATTATCAAATTTTTCCAAAAAACGTTCAGTATGCGTAAAAATCAAATCAAAATCTTTTTCCAAACCTTTGTTATTATCAAAAATACGATAATCTTCAGGCACGAGACTCTCCGGTTCAATATACATGCCATACTTTTCAGAAGGATTTCCCATCTGCTCGAGCATTGCCATATGAGAATAAAAATGCACATCCAAACCATAATTAAATCTGTCAAAAATAAAATACTTCGATTGATACCAGGTAGGACAATTCGACATATTATCGTCACGAAGGAAAAAAGTCCGCATTCTTTGACCGTCTTTGTTATATATTAAAAATTCGTCTTTTTCTTGTTTTGCAGAACAAGAGTAGTAAGGATAATAAATTTTTCCGTGTATTTTGTTTTCAAAAAACGGAGAACTTGTATTTCCTTTTTTAAAACGCATAAATTTTGCTCGAAAAGATTTTCTTTTATCTTTTTGCGGAATAAATCCCGAAAGTATTCTTACACAAGTATTATAAATTTTATTTACAAATTTCAATGAAAACCTCCGTCATTAACTCGTATAATACTATTATCCCAACCTTTTTGCAACTAACGATTACCCATATATATAAACATTATTCTCCTTCCGTATAGCTCAGCCGATTAATATTCAAAAACAATAAAAAGGTGTTACATGATAATATCTTTTTCATACTTCCAACTATTCTTAATTCCAGACAACCGAGCGGGAAACCGCTCTTTTTTTTTTGCATTATAAATACTATTTTGATATAATTTTTAATAAAAAGGAAAAGAGGCAGTAATGGACAAAGAAAATACACTATACCTTGATTTAAAAGATGGCAGAGTTACCATAGAAATGTATCCTGAAAAAGCTCCAAATCACGTGGCAAGAATAAAAGAATTAGTAAGACAAAACTTTTATGACGGATTACTTTTTCACAGAGTAATAGAAGATTTTATGGCACAAACAGGTGACCCTAATGGCAATGGTACAGGTGGCAGCGGAACAAAGCTTAAAGCGGAATTTAATGACCTGCCTCATAAACGAGGTACTGTTTCTATGGCAAGAGCACAAAATCCTGACAGTGCAGACAGCCAATTCTTTATCTGTTTTAATGACTGTTCTTGGCTTGACAGACAATATACCGTCTGGGGACAAGTTGTTGAAGGTATGGAATTTGTTGATAATATCAAAAAGGGCATTCAATACTTAAATGGTCAAGTTGATGAACCTGATTCAATAATAAAAATGACCGTCGCAGCAGATGAAGATAAATAACTGCTTATATTTAATAAAAAGCCCTAAATCCGAGCTGAATTTAGGGCTTTTATTTTTATTTTTTATTTATAATTATTTAAGCTTTGATTTTTTTAAGTGTCCAAGCAATATTTGCCGCAAGATTTTTCATATTTGCAATTGCTTCTTCGTCTTCCGAAACTTCACCTTTTTCACGCCCGAAGCCAATGTTCCAATATGTTGAACCGCAAATAATCATTTCATTCATCAAAAACATGTGATGTAAGGTTGACTGAATAGCTACACCGCCACCTCGTCTTTGAGCTACTACTCCTGCACCTATTTTTCTTTTCAAAGCTCCGACAGCACTTCCGACAAGACCTAATCTGTCAATAAATGCCTTCATTTCTGACGTCATATCGGAATAATAAGACGGAGTTCCCAAAATGATTACATCTGCATCCAAAACATCTTGAATAATTTCATTAAAAATGTCATCATTGCAAACACATTTGCCGTTTTTAAGCTTTTTGCATGCCCAACAAGCACGACAACCGTGAATATTTTTCCCGCCGACT
>JBJEGL010000018.1:0-4324 GCA_051875035.1 Candidatus Gastranaerophilaceae bacterium
GGATACTATGGGTAGAATGCACGGTGATGCACAATTTGCAGGTTCATCATCAGTACCGGCACACGTTGAAATGATGGGTGTAATCGGTATGGGTAACAACCCGATGGTTGGTGCAACAGTTGCTGTAGCAGTTGCTGTTGAAAATTCTCAAAAATAATTTATTGAGACAAATAATTAAAAACAGTTCTCTTGTTAAGGGAACTGTTTTTTGTTAAATTAGATATTTTACCGATTTTAGAAAAAAGTATACAAATATTGAACTTTTTGTAAAATATTTTACCAAATGCTATAATTTTATAGTATGAGAAAAAATATTAATATTCGTCATAAAAAATCATTTAGTAATATAAAATCATTAAATCATATAAAAATTGTTATAATTACTGGGATTATATTTATTTTGTCTTTTATAATATTTTATTGTTGTAGTTTTAATGCGGCAGAAAAAGGGAAAATATATTACGAAGAAGGACAATATCAAAAAGCAGCCTCTTATTTACAAAGAGCGATTAATTTAAAAAAAACGAAATTAAGTATTGCAAAATGGCTAAATACTAAAAACAATAAACATATAGCAACAGAAATCAACGATTTACTTCTGGATATCGCCTTTTGTTATTCTGAAAGCGGTGATATAAAAAGGGCTTTGCGGTTTTATTCCGATTTATATTCTCGTTTAAAGAATGATACTTCTGATGAAGCTATTTGCAATTTTGTTAAATTACAAATAGGTTTATGTTATTCATATTTAGGATATTTTGATAAAGCCATTCCGATATTTGAAGAGTTAAAAGCCTGGTATCCTCAAAATTTAATATTTGCTTATATTAACAGTAAAAATTTTGATAAAGCAAGAGTCGTACTTTTTTCTGATGTTGTTCAAGATAAAATTTCTGAAGGTGATGATATTGATGCAGCTGCATTAAATTATGCACTTTTTGAATATTACAAAGAAACCTGTCAATATGATAGAGCTTTTAAAAATCATTCGGAAGAAATGCCGGAATTTGAGGCTACATTATTAAAAAATGTTCAAAATGCTGATTTATATAATACATTAGGTAAGTATGAACAATCTGCCGAATTATACGAAAAATTAATTTATAATCCGGAATTTTCTCAAAGAACACAAAATAAAATGAAAATTAAATATGCTCTTGTTTTAGCTTCATTAAACAAAAACCAAGAGGCTGCGAATCTTTTAAAAGAAGTTGAAGGAACATTAAAAGAATCATATAGACTTAGTCCTGATATTATTTGTACAAAGTATTATTTTTCTAAAATATTTAATGATGAGAAATTAAAAAAGGACTCTTTCAATTTATTTCGAGAATTAAGCTTATCAAAAGAAAGTCTTTTTTATAGAAATATTGATGATTATTGTAAAATTAATCTGCAATATCAATAGTTGGATTGGAAAAAATATTTTGTAACCCTAAAAGCTTAGAGCTCAAAAAGGATATCAGGATGTAAATCATTTGTAATTTTCTAATAATTTATTACAGCTTTATTCTTGAGGTTTTAATCTTATCCAGGAACCCTTTAATTTTTGTTTTTCTTTACTTAATACAAATGTTTTTTCCAAAGTATTATAATATATGTTGGTATACTGTTCCGGCACATATAAACACTGTCGCCATAAATTTGTCATTTTTCTATATTTAAAACATTTTAGAGGAACAATGTAGTTGGAAAGCCATCTTACTTCCTCTAAAACAGGAATTTGTGAAGAAACAGTTTCCGAATAATCGGCTGCACCACCTTCATAATACAATCTAAATAAATATGAAGGCATCTTTTTTATGCTGTTTTGCTGATTTAATTCAATTGACATCTGCTTTTTCGTTTGTTCTAATGCATCTTTTGCCTTTTGATTTATTACAGAGTCAGCTATAAACATTGCAAAACTGTTTAAATATTTATCATAAATTTTTGATTCTGCTTTATAGGAATAAAAACCGTTATTTCTCCATATTTGTTTTGTTGTTGTTTTATATTCATCATAGGTTGTCTTATGCGTATAATTATAATCTATTGTTGTAAACATTGTCACAAACAGTTGTTTATACGATTTTTCATTAATTTTGTATGAGTAAAGAACAATATATGGTAAAACTTTAGGATTTGTAATTGTGACTTTTGAAGCTTTCTTGTCATTTTTTGCATTTATGGCTAAGTCATCTGCTTTTTGATAAAACTCAGAAGTTAAATAATTTGTAAGTTCTTTAGAAAATTCTTGCTCATAAACAATTTTTATATCAACAGCTTGGGGATTATCTATTTTGATTTTTTTTAAGATATACTCATTTGGAGAAATATATTTTTTAACAAAAACTCTATGTGTTGCATCTTGTTTTTTGTCTGTATAATCAGTGTTATTTTCCGTGATTAAGTCAACATAAGTCTTTGCGGAAGAATAAAAGAAACTTGCCGTATTATCTTTAGAAACAGCACTTACAGACAATTGGGTCGGTTCTTCATAATTTCTTTCCCAAATAATTTCTGTTTTTACATTAAAATCTTTAGGTACTATTGTTCTTGCAAATTCAATATTCGTTTTAGAATCTTGAACAGGAACGAATTTATATTCGGCAATTGGTTCTGCATTTGCCGATTTTGCCATTATTACTGCAAACAAAAATAAAAAAGATAATATTTTTTTCATATAATAATCTCCAAATTTATTATACAAGAAAACAAAAGAAATAACTAAAGAATTAATAAATTATGCCGATAAAGAATTATGTAAAATGCCGTTCGGCATGCCATAATTTAAAAAAACAAGTTAGAGAGACAAAAAATGGATGCTTTAAACAGCATAAATAATCAAATAAACACTAAGTCAACAATACTTAAAAAACAGCAAGAAACAAAAAAATTTCAAACTGAAAAAAACACTAATAACATCTCCGAATTACCCAACGGAAATGTTTGGAAAGCAATGGTTTTAAAACCTGATTCTGTTCAAAAAGCAAATAAATTAATAAATAAATTCGCTTTAACCGGAAAATTAGGAATTAATGATATCAGAAATCTTAAAAAGGCAATTAGGCAAGGAGATTCTCAAGCAGAAAATATTTCAATGCTTCTTACTCTTGTTGATGAAAAATCAGTTAATTCCAGATCACTTCGCTATGTTTGTAAAAACGGAATTATGTCTGATGAAATGGAAAAAGATGTCAGAATGATTTTTAATGCAAAAAAGCAAGGAATCAACCCCAAAGATGCACTTATTCCTAATGTTGATTCAAAAGAGGCTGGCATTTCATCATCACAAACAGGCGATTTATTTGAGGTTGAAGGTGAAAAAGGAATTTATATAAAAAATAAAATTGGTCAAGCCGAACAATTAAAAATGGATAAAGAAACGATGTTTAAACTTTTCCCTCCGGCAGAAAGATTTGCTAATTCGCAAACTTATTCCGCAGATTGCTATTTCGTTTCTTCAGTAAATTCAATGATAGATAATCCGAATGCACGAACAGAGTTTTTTAAATGTTTTGAACAGGATGGGGATAATATAAAAATAAAATTTCCGTCAAGTGATTTTGTATACACTGCTCAAAAAGGAGAAATGCCTAAAGCGTACAAAGGAAATTTTGTTACAGGTTCTCTCGGAATGAAACTTCTTGAGTATGCCTATGGTGAATTTTTAACTGATAAATTTACTAAACAAGCAAAATCAATGCAAAATAAAGCTATTGATACAATGCAGCAACAACTTTTACAAACCCAAGACCCTAATGAACAAAAAGTATTAAAAGAAAAAATTTCAAACTATCAAAAAAACTTAAACAGGTTTGAAGAAGATTTATCACAAAAAAAACCGGAATATATTCTTGAACTTGATGATTTTAGAAATCCCGTAATGAACGAATCCGAAGGTATTTCCTTACGTTCTCTAAATCAAATGAATATGTACCGCAAAACATCCTTCCAAACTGCAGGAGATTACTATAGAGGTGACGGCGGATATATGGAAGATGTTTTTATTGACTTCGGATACAAAAATACAAAAGCTTATTCAATGGAGGATGAAGAAATTCAACAAATTTTGAAAAATCCAAAGTCACCAGAAAAGTATATTTTTTCAGGAGGTACAAAACACGAAGGAAAAACCAATTTTTTAAGAGCCGAACTTATAATGGATAGAAGCCTTAATATGTATGGTTCTCATGCTTATCGTATTGAACCTTCTTCTGATAAAAACGGAGAAATTGTATATAAAGTTTCCAATCCATGGAATTCTTCACAAAATTCTATTTTAACATTTGAGCAGATGAAACAATTTTTTAGCGAAATTCATATTGCCGAAATTCAATAA
>JBJEGL010000019.1:0-4310 GCA_051875035.1 Candidatus Gastranaerophilaceae bacterium
TCAATAATAACAAACTTTTTAAGGATATTTTTAATAAAATTATTTTTTAAAAGGTTGTGCAAAGGTGCGACAATGGTAGGACAAAAAATCGGAGTATTTTTACCCCGATTTTTTTAAATCATAATTAAACTGAATTTAAATTTAATAATTTTTTATCAACAGTTCATGATAAATTCCGCTATTATCTCCATTATTAAGTGTACATGATCTATCAACCGTAATTTGTTCAAAATCTTTATATAGCCTTTTTATTTTATCTGAAGCATCATAAGATAACAGCCAACGCCCTTTTACTGTTTTGAGTGTTTCAAACAATCTTTCATGTTCAAAATCTTTACAACTTGTTGTTTTATATCCTGCTCCTTTAGAATAAGGCGGATCACAATAAAAGAATGCTTTATCCGTATCATACCTATTAATTAAGTCTTCAAAATCAAGATTTTCAACAATAACTTTATCAAGTCTTTCAGATATTGCGTAAACACGATTTAATATATTTGCAAAAGACTTTATACTGTCATTTTTACAATAGCCAAAATGAGTACCTTTACCACCAAAAGAACGTGTAATAATATAATAAAATGCCGCTGCTTTTTGAATGTCCGTCACTCCCGCATCTGTAAGAGAATGATTAAATAAACTTCTTGAACATATCGCAAATTCAAGTTCTTTACACAATGCTTCCGGATGATACTTTACTATATTAAAAAGATTATAAAGTCTATTATCTAAGTCATTATAGACTTCTAAGTTTGCCCATTTTTCCTTATAAAACAAAACCCAAGCACCACCGCCAAATGGCTCTATGTAAGAATTAATATCAATTGGAATATGTTCTGCTATAACCTTTCTTAAAAGTCTTTTTCCTCCTATCCAGTTAATAAGATAATTGCTTGTTTTTGTTACTTTGTATTTATTCATTTGATTTCTCCTATTTTTATGTTGTAATACATGCGAGTCGTCAATTTGAATATTAGCAGTTGAATTGTGAAACGGTCGGAGAACATCTATCCGTTTCATACAGCTTGTTATTCTACGAAAATAACAGTCTGTAACGACTCTTTTATTATTATCAGATTTCAAAAGGTAAATAAAAAAATAAAAATAGAATTTTAAAGTGTAATTTTGTTTCAAAAATTAAGTTTAATTTGCTTTGTATTAAAATCAGAAATTATAATTTGTTTCGGTAAAAAATTGTAGCAAAAATATGCTGAAGAAAATGTTATTTTATTATTTGAGTTATTTTTAAAAGTCATTCTTTTTTCAAACATTAACAATTGTAATTCTTTATCTCTAAATAATTGTTTCAGAGCAGCATCATTCAGCCAATCGAGTGTCATAAGCAAAGCAAACGGTTTATTAAAACTCAAAGCTCTTTCAAAAATTTGTCTTTTTCCCGTAAATGGGGGATTACTAATCATTAAATCCCATTTTTTAGGCTCATAAGTATAAAAATCTTGTCCATATTTTATATGCGAAAAAACGACATTATAGCCGTTTTCCATAAATACTTTTACAAATTCGCTATTTTCATCATCAAACGGACACCAAATTACCATATCTTTATAAGGTTGTATAAACTCTAATAATGGTTCAACCGCATATTTGTAAGTATAACATTCATCATTTTTGCCGGTAGAGATAATGTTTTTATTTAGCATTATCAAATAAACCTATTTGTCTTTCGTCCGGTACATTAAATTTTTCAGTTTTTAACATTTCTCTAATTCTAAATTCTGTTATGCCGAATTTTCTTGCAATCATTCTTATTGATGCAGTCGTTCCGTCAAACATTTCTTTTAAAATCCTGTTTCTGATTTTATTCCACGGACGAGCAGGAACATTAATTGTCACTCCTCTTTGGTATTGGCAAAGAGAAATGGCAACTTCTCTTCCGCAAATACCATAAATTTCTTTTAAAATTTCATTTGGCATATCATCTTCTGTAATAATATTTTTTTCGATTTTAAAACCGTCACATTCAATGAAATTACTATCTGTCATTAATCCTCCGTTAGTTGTATAGTTTTGGAATTTATTTGTCCTCATCAGTTACCGCCTTACGGTAAGACGTGCTATGTTAAGCACGTTTCGGACTTATTCCGCTTGATTTGCTACGAATTTAATTACATTCGGTTCTATTCTAACTTTATCTTTTGTGGAGATAGAAATGCCCGCTTTTAATAATAGCTTTTCATCAACTTCCAAACATTTATTTTTATCGACTGATTCTTTTATATTTAAAACAAAATCTAAATTTAATGACTTTAAGCTCTTAATACATTCTTCCTCCTTATTATTGAAAGTTACACTTTTTGAAATTTTATAAGAAATTGTTCCAAATGTAAGTTTCTTACTGCGTGTTTTTGTGAATTCTGATTTATTTGATTCAGCAAATCGTTCAATATTTTTCTTGGTTAATTTAATCGCAGAATCTAATAATAATCCGATTTTTGCAGATTTTTCTTTGATTTGATTAATCTTAATATTTGTATCACCTTCCAGTTTTTCTTTTTTTATTTGTAATTCTGAAAGTTCTTTTAGTGCCAAATTAACTTCATCCCAATTTTTATAAATACTTTCTGCTTTTTTTGCCATAATTACCTCTTATTCATTAAGTTCTTTATATCTTCAAGAGCTGTAATTGCTCCTGTGTGATAAATTCTTTGCTTTTCTTGTTCTTCATATCCTGCAATATTACCTTTGCCGAGTTCTTCAAATGCGTTTGCCATTGCATTCTTTAATGCCTCTCTATGGGCTATTAAAAATATATCTATCGGATTATTAATAATATATTCTTTTGTCATTTTTACTCCTTGTCTTCGCTTCGCACTACGCAAAACCGCTACATATTTTCAAATGTTTTAATAACTTTTCTGACATCAAGCGGTGTAAGAAATTTGATGTGGTCTTTGCCTGTGATTTTCTTTATCATTACTTGCAATGCACTTTCTCTGTCTTTTTCGTTTTTTTGCCTTGAAATGTTTTTCCACATAATGTCTATTTTGCGAAGTTGTGCAGGTGTTGCCATACCTTCTCTTTTTGCAAGATTATTGTATTTGTATTTCAAAAATGACGGTTTTGGCTTGTACAATCCTTGTTCCTGTGCGTTTTTTGCAAGCCTTGTTGTTAATTCTTCAATCTGGTGAGAAGTCAAGTTCTTTGAAGTTTCAACTCCGAATTGCTCAAGTAACTCTCTGTAAAGGTCTTCTGATAAATTTAACAACTTGCGGAAATAACCGAGTCTTTGTCTTTGTTTCGGAGAGGATAATATCATTAATAATTACCTCCTATAAGAAATTTTGTTGCTGCGTGGATTGTTTGCGGTGTCAGAGTATTTCCGGAGTTGATTAAATCTTTTGTACGTTTTAATAAATTAAATAATTCTCTTGCATTGCAATGACATACTTCTTTAAATGCTTGTAAACAATTTTCCGGCAAATCAACAAAGACTTGTTGAGCAAGTGCTTTTACGTCACTTTCTTTTAATGCCTGTAAATTTTCGACATAAGAAATTCTGTTTGTTAAGTATTCAAATTCACCTTTCATTCTTGCAAGGTTGTAGTAAAGTCTTTCCGTACCAACGAACAATAGCCCAAAACTAAAATTACATTTGTCATGAATTTTTCTTAAAGTTCTAAAAACGTTCGATTTAAGATTTTCGGCTTCGTCTACAATAATTAAATAGTTGCTGTTATTTAATTTATCCACAATTTTAGGTAAAGCTGTTCTTATATAATCATCATTAATGTTTAATTTTTTTGACAACATTCTGATAATTTCATATTTGTTGGCATTTTCGTTAGGGTCAAGCCAAATTACACCAAATTGATTTTTTGTATATTCTTTACAGGCTGTTGTTTTACCGTACCCCGAACGACCATAACATACACCGATTTCACCGTTTAATTGGCACATTTTGGCAATATTAAAAACTCTTGTTGCAACAGATGTGTTTACAAATTCTAATTTGATTTTTTTGAAATCAACTTCTTTTTTTTCATCTGCCTGCTGCAAAAACTTTTCAACTTTTTGGTCAATTGTTTTAGAATTACCTTTATAAGAGTTGTTTATGTACATACTCATTGTTGTTTCAGATATATCCAAAACTTTGGCAATTTCCTTTTGGTTAAATTCGCCGTTTGTAATTCTTTCTTTTAACTTTTCTGCCGTTGTCATATTTTCCTCCTTTTAATATGTTTATAAGCTCATTTTCATATCTTCGTAGCAAGTGATTTGGTAGTTATCATAGTTGTCATTTATATATTCATCTTGCGTTTTTACTTTTATTTGTTTTTTAGAATAATTAC
>JBJEGL010000020.1:0-4308 GCA_051875035.1 Candidatus Gastranaerophilaceae bacterium
AATTACGTCCTTATGTGTTTGAGATAAGAAATAATTTAGCAAGTATTTTAAATATTGATGCAGAACAGATTTCTGTAAAAGCAAAGACTAACGAGGGTGTTGATTCTGTAGGATTAAAACTTGCAGTAAGTGCAGAATGCTGCGTGTTATTATATAAATAATTTATTCGGAATTGGGAGATAATTTACGAATTTTTATAAAACATAAGTTATTTGACAATATTATTTTGGATTTTTATAATGAATTACTAACTAATGAGTGTCTTAATAGGAGTATAAGTTGTTATTTGATTTGTTATTTATTTTAATTTCGTTTATTGCATCACAGTTTTGATTTTATCACGTATAATTGCTTAATAGGTCGGGCATGTTCCTTTTTGCTGCTAATTGGCAGAAAATATAGTGTTAAAGAACTTTTTATTACTTTTTGTTCACAAAAAAAGTCTTGAAAAACTAATTTGTAAGTGCAAAAATAAAGTTATGAAAGAGAATTCTCAAAATCAAAATATTGTTTATACGCTTGATGGTAAAATTTATATTAATTTAACCAACAAGTGCACTAATCGTTGTCTTTTTTGCATTCGTAATGTTTCAGATGAAGTTGAAGGAAAAAACTTGTGGCTGGCTGATGAAAAATTTGGAAAAGACGCTGTTACGAAACAGTTTGAAGAAGTTTTTTCTCAAAATCAAAATGCAAAAGAAGTCATTTTTTGCGGTTTTGGAGAACCACTTATAAAATTTGATTTGTTTTGCGAAACTTCAAAATTTATAAAATCAAAATATCCTAATTTGAAAATTCGGGTAAACACAAACGGTCAAGCAAATTTAATTCATAAGCGGAATATTATTCCCGAACTTGCAAAACATACAGATGCAGTTTCAATAAGTTTAAACGGAGAAAATCAAGAAATATACAATAAAATTTCTCAACCTGCTGATAAAGAAAATGCTTATCAGTCTGTAAAAGATTTTATTAAAGGTTGTGCAAATGCAGGAATAAAGACTTGTGCAACAATAGTTACGAAATTTGAAAAAGTTCCTGTGAACGAGGAAGAATGTAAAAAAATTGCCGAATCTCTGGGTTCTGATTTCAGATGCAGAGAATGGCTGCCTAAAGGTTATTAATTACAAATTTATAAATTTATAAATTATATTCAAAGAAAGGTAAAAAAATGACAAACGGAATTTTAGACAAAATCATGAAACCGAAATCAATTGCGGTTGTTGGTGCTTCTACAAAAGAACACACAATCGGTTCGGATATCATGAAAAGATTACAAGAATACAAATTTAACGGTAAAATTTATCCTGTTAACCCGAAAGGCGGCATTATCGAAGGTCTTCAAGCTTATACAAATGTAAATGAAATCCCCGGTGATGTAGATTTAGCAATAATTGTTGTTAATTCAAAATTTGTTCTTTCAACAATTGACCAATGTAATGAAAAAGGTATCAAAGGATTATGTATCATCACTGCAGGTTTCAAAGAAACAGGCAAAGAAGGTGCGGAACTTGAAAAACAATTACTTGCAAAAGTAAAAGAATACGGTATGAGATGTGTAGGTCCTAACTGTTTAGGTGTTGTAAACACAGACCCTGAAATAAGAATGGACGGATGTTTTGCAGAAAGTCTTCCTGAAAGAGGACATATCGGTTTTGTTTCCCAATCCGGAGCATTGGGCGGCGGTATTTTAAACATTTTGAAAGATTTAAATCTTGGTTTTGCACAATTTATTTCAATCGGAAACCAAGCTGATGTTAATGCTGAAACAGCTCTTGAATACTGGGAAAATGATAAGGATGTAGAACAAATTCTTCTTTATATGGAATCAATTCAAAATCCTGCAAATTTCAGAAATTTAGCAACAAGAATTTCTAAGAAAAAACCTGTTTTGGCATTAAAGGCAGGACGTTCAGCAGCAGGTGCTTCAGCAGCATCTTCTCATACAGGTTCACTTGCAGGTGCAGATAAGGCTGCAAATGCTCTTCTTATGCAATCAGGTGTTATTAGAGAATATTCATTAAAAAATCTTTTCTCAACTGCAAAAGTTTTTGCAACATCACCAATTCCGCAAGGAGACAGAGTTGCTATTATTACAAATTCAGGCGGACCCGGAATTATGGCAACAGATGCAGTTTGCGAATACGGTATGCAAATGGCTAAAATTACTGATGAAACTAAAGAAAAATTGAGAAGCTTTTTACCTGCTGCAGCATCAGTCAAAAACCCTATTGATATGATTGCTTCCGCTCCTATCGAACATTACAAGCAAACTCTTGAAACAGTTATTGCTGATGAAAATGTTGATATGATTATGGTTATATACTTACCGTTCTTAGGTTTGAAAGATATTGATGTTGCAAAAGCCGTTATGGAAATTAAAGCAGAACATCCTGAAAAACCTGTTATCGGTGTATTTATGACAAAGAATGAATTCTTTACAAAATTGTCCGATATGGATGTGAATATGCCGTTCTTTATGTATGCGGAAGAAGCTGCTGACGGATTTAACAGATTAAATCAACAAAGAATTTGGATGAACAGACCAGAAGGAAAAGTTCCTTGCTATGATGTTGACAGAAATAAAGCTGAACAAATTATGAAAGGTGCTTTGTCAGACGGACGTGACCAGCTTACAACATTGGAATCAATTGACCTTCTTGCCGCATACGGAATAAGGGCTTGCAAATACGGTTTAGCTAAGAATGAAGAAGAAGTTGCCGAACTCGGAAATTCTATCGGATATCCTGTTGTTATGAAAATGACTTCAAAAACTACATCACACAAAACTGATGTTGGCGGCGTAAGAGTTAACATTCAGTCAGAAGAACAATTAAGAGCAGAATATAAAGACTTAATTGCTAAATTAACTGAAAAGGGTCTTATTGAAGGTCTTGAGGGTGTAATCATTCAGGAAATGGTAAAAGGCAACAGAGAAATGGTTTGCGGTATCGCAACAGATCCTCAATACGGACCGATGATGATGTTCGGTTTAGGCGGCGTATTCATTGAAACTATGAAGGATGTTACATTCAGAATTGCTCCTTTAACTGATGTTGATGCAGAAGAAATGATTAAATCAGTAAAAGCATACGGTTTGTTAAAAGGTGCAAGAGGTACTAAACCCGCTCAAATGGAACAAATTCAAGAAACACTCTTGAGATTGTCACAACTTGTTAACGATTATAAGTTTATTGATGAACTTGATATTAATCCGTTGCTTATAAGCGAAAAAACAGGTGAAGGCATTGCTGTTGACGGCAGAATCAAAGTAAGAGCAGAAGAAGCAAAAAAAGCACTTCATGTTGAATGCAGTTGCGGTTGCTGCTAATTAACAACGTAAATTTAACAGGTGTATTTATATAAATACACCTGTTTTTTATATTTAAAACTTTATGAAAAGTATAGATGATAAAATTTTATTAAATTCGGGCAGAAATTGTCTAAGATATATTGTAAAAACATATCAGATAAGAGAGATAAATATTCCTTATTATATATGTCCTGTTATTTGGCAGGTATTAAAAGAAGAGAACGTTAAAATCAAATTTTATCATATTGATAAGAATTTTATGCCTGTTAAAACTTTTGGTTCGGAGGAATACGTTTTATATCCGAATTATTTTGGAATATGCGGAAATCAAAGTTACCGGTTGTCATTAATATATAAAAATTTGATTTTAGATAATGCACATGCCCTTTTTGCTCCTAAAAAGGGCATTGCGGCTTTTTATTCTCCGAGAAAATTTTTTAAAGTCAATGATGGCGGTATTTTAGATTGCAGCTGTGATTCTGCTGAAAATTTTGTTCGAGACGATGACAGATTAGAAAAAATATTAACTTATGATGAATTTTGTAAAAATGAACTATCCCTTTATAATAATCCAATAAAGAGGATGAGTTTTAAGACTGAACAGTTTTTGAAAAATATTGATTTTAATCAAATAAAAAGAGAAAAACGATTAATTTTCGATAAAATTCATCAAAAACTCAGAAGAATTAACGATTTTGATTTTTCTGTTACAAAAAGTGATGTTCCGATGGTTTACCCGATAAAATCAAAAAATATGGCAGAAATAGCTAAAATATTGACGAAGTGCAATATTTATTTACTAAAATATTGGACAAGCCTGCCAAATGAATTTCAAGAGTCATTTTTTCAAAATGAAATTCTGTATATCCCTATTACCCAAAAGAGCTTAAAAGTTATTGAAAATTTTAAATTCTTTGCAGAGCAAAGAACACTCCGCAAACAGTCGGAGCAGCTATAGCAAACTCTTTCTGATTGACTTTTGCAAAATATTCTTT
>JBJEGL010000021.1:0-4300 GCA_051875035.1 Candidatus Gastranaerophilaceae bacterium
AAGGCTGTGCAAATCCGCCTTTATTAGCTTTTCTTTCACCGTTTGTCATATAATCACTCAACAAGCATCTTCCCGAAAAAGATACACATTGCGAACCATGAACAAAAACTTCAAGTTCCATATCAGGAACATCCTGTTTAATTTGAGCTATTTCCGGAATAGAAAGTTCTCTTGCGAGAACAACTCTTTTCGCTCCCAAATCTTGCCAAAATTTAACTGCAGCAGAGTTTAAAGTATTAGCTTGAGTACTGATATGAATATCTGTTTCCGGTAAATATTTTTTTACCGTTGAAAGAACTCCAAAATCTGAAATCAAAATACCATCGGGTTTAGCATCTTTTATTATATCAATTTTAGAAATCAGTTTTTCTATATCGGAATTAAAAGAGTAAATATTTAGTGTTAAATAAGCTTTAGCTCCGAGAGAATGAACCAAATCAACACAAGCTTTCATATTATCATCAGTAATAAGTTCACCTTTTCTAAGTGCCCTTAAACTAAAATCAACTGTGCCGAAATAAACGGCATCAGCACCATATTTAATTGCATATTCACATTTTTCAAGGCTTCCGCCCGGTAACAATAATTCCGGCTTTTTCATATTTTTATTATATGCTAAATATTTACTTTTTCAAATAAAAATAAATATAAAACAGTCATATTTTTTCACAAAAAGTATTATGATTTTTATTTATTTAGTAACAATCTTATATCTTCTAATACCTTTTCAAAAGTCGGAAGCCATTCATCATATTTTGTATTCTGATAAACTTTAATTGATTTATACCAGCCGGTATTGTTGTTTTCGAGAACAAACCATCTGTAATCGGTATAATAGTTAAATAACCCAAAAGTTTTTACTCCGAGAGCTCCTGAAAGATTCATAACCACATTATCAGTACTTACAATTAAGTCCATATTTTTTATAGCGGCAGCCGTTTGTTCAAAATCCGTTAAAACACTGCCTAAATCAATAATTGAAGAACTTTCGGGTAAATCAAATAATTCTTTATTATTTTCAACCTGCAAGGAATATACTTGAATATCTTTATTCCTTGTAATTTTAGCAAGAATATCCACAGGAATATCTCTATTTTCTCCTTGATAAGTTATATTACCTTTAAAAGCAATGCCGACTTTAAATTTTTCAGTATTTATATAATTTTGTTTAAAAATTTGAATTTTTTCATCAGCAACATTAAGATATTTCTCAAAACAAGGAATATGTTTATCTGAAACATTGAAAACCGACAACAAGTTCATAAATGGTATTTGAAAATCATAACCATTGTTTTCAACTTTTTGGGTGCTTGAAACTATATTGAAAATAGGATAATTATACTTAAATAAAGAATATAAAGGGTCTTGAATTTTGAGCACAAAATTCGGAGCCAATTTTTCTAATTCAGGAAGAAATCTTGCACATAATATCGAATCACCAAAACCTTGTTCATAATTAACAAGCAGCTTTTTACCGCTTATATCTTCTTTCCCGTTCCAAAGTTTATAATTAACATTATCGTATAAAGTTGCATCATTTTCTTTAAAAAATCTATGGTGAAAATATTTGTGAAAAGTTTCAAAATCATTATTAAATAAAGACCAACACGCACAATCATACAGATCACCATGAGTAGGATTATTTTGTAAAAGTTTTTCACGATACTCAAAAAATTTTTCGGTGCAATGATTTTTTCCGGCAATAATCATTGCATTTTTGATAAAAATTTTATCAGTAGTGCCTATATAATGAGCTTTTTCAAAATATTCAATCTGCTTTTCCACCATAGAAGATTTATAACATTTTTCGTACAAACAACCTAAAACATTATAAACATAAGCATTGTCGTTTTTAAATTCAAGATATTTTTCATAAAATTTTATTGCTTTTTGATAATCTTTCTTATCAAAATATAACAAATCACCAATAACTCGCAGTATATCAATTTGTACATCTTTGACTTTTAAACACTTAAGAAAGGTTTGATATGCCAAATCAAATTTTTGTAATTTTTTAAAATTTTCGCCCGCATTTTTCCAAAACAAAAAATTATTAAAATCTTCTTCTTTTAAATATTTTTGAATATATTCAAAAATTATAAGATATTCATTATATTCTTCCGAAAAATCAGCAAGTTTCTTCATCAAAGATTTTTTCAATATTTGATAATTTTTACTTTTTCCTTTATAAAAATTTTTTATTGAAGACGGATTTCTTTTCAACTCTCCAAAATACAATTCCAAAGTTTGTTGAAAATTTCTAAATTCACTGTTATTTAAGTATTTTATCCCTTTGATAAAAAGTGGATTTTGTTTCATAAAACATAACTCTCAAATCAGTCTATTTCAGCATAAGTTAAACTTAACAAAAAAACAAATAAATAATAAATTTTTTCATATAAAATGTTTTTATAAATAATTAAAATAATTTTATAAAAGGAAACTGTTTCAATGCCCAAAATTTCAATAATTGTTCCTGTATATAATACAGCAGAATATCTGCCAAAATGTATGAACAGTTTAATTAACCAAACTTTCAAAGATATTCAAATTATTCTTGTTGATGACGGTTCACAAGATAACAGTTTACAAATTTGTAAAGATTTTGCGACAAAAGATCCAAGAATAACAGTAATTTCCCAACAAAACCAAGGACCCTCCGCAGCACGAAACAAGGCATTAAAATTAGCAACAGGGGAATTTATAGGTTTTTTGGATTCTGATGATTATATTGAAAAAAATACATTTGAAACTGCCTTAAAATACTTTGATGACGATATTGATTTGGTTATTTGGGGAGTAAATGTAGTTTCATCAGATAATATACCTTACATCTCTTGGTTTCAAGATGTTTATTTTTCTTTAAAAAAATTAGGTAAAACAAAGTTAACAGATGATATTAAATTCCAGACAGCAGTCGTTCCTTGGAATAAACTGTATAAAAAATCAATTATTTTTGAAAATAATATCACTTTTCCTGAAGGCAAATTATATGAAGATAATGCTTTTTGGTGGAAATATACCATGTTTTGTAATAATGTTTGGTTTCTTAACGAAAAATTCTCCTATTATAATATGAGAAGAACTTCTCTTCGTGGCAATGTAATTAATAATAAGAATGACAAAGAAACAGACAGAATATACATGGTAGAAGATGTTTTTGACTTCTGCAAAAAACAAAACTTGTTAACAAAACGAAATAAGATTTTAATTGAAAAACTTTTTATTGATTCATTCATTAATGCTTATAAAGAAGCTTTTAATAAAGACGCCATAATTATTAGAGCACAAAAACTTCTTAAAAAATTAAATTTAGGAAAATCAGAAAATAAAATTATTCGTGAACTAAAAATTAAAAAACTGCCAAATTATAATTTTAAGCAAAAAAACAACTTTATAAATAAGGAACAGTATATAAAAGAAATTAAAAAAACTGTAAAAACAGCAAAAAGTAATATTTCCGAATTTTCAGATTTAAGAATAGCTTCCGAAAATATACAAAAAGCATCTGCGTTATCGGAAGAATTTTTGCATAATTATTTAGAAACAAACTCTCTGTCAGAAGAAGCAAAATTTTTAAATCAATTCACGAAACGGCTTCCTGCGTATCCGCAAATACCTTATACTAAAACAAATATCGATACTGTTTTTGATTTTATATATAAATTATACAAAAATAATTTAGCTGACGAAGTATTATATTTCGCCTCGATTATGCAAATTATTTTTCCACAGTGTCCGGATTTTAACAGAATCAAAGGCGATGTCTATTGGTTTTTAAAAAAAGATGCTATTAAAGCTTTTTATTTTTACTATCTATATTCAAAAATAATTAAAGATAATAAGTCTGTTTATAAAACTATGGCGGATATTTGCAAATCTCAAGGCGATATTTTTAATGAAGTTTTCTATACACAATTAGCATTAAATTCCCAATAAAAAAATAAAAAAGACCGTGAGGTAAATTCATCAGTCTTTTTTATTTTAAAATGAAGTATTTTTTATTAAGGAGCCAAAATAGTTATAACATTTCTTCCTTCAAGAGCTGGCTTCTTTTCAACAGTCATTTTTACATCCTGCAAATCCTTCAAAAATCTTTCCGCTAAATCATAAGCCAATTGGTTATGCTGCATTTCACGACCTCTAAGCATTACCACAATTTTTACCTTATTACCTTCAGCTAAAAATTTTTTGATGCTCTTAATTCTTACATTATAATCATGTACATCAATTTTATATCTAATTTTAATTTCTTTAAGTTCAATAACCTTTTGCTTTTTCTTAGCCTCTTTAGCTCTTT
>JBJEGL010000022.1:0-16208 GCA_051875035.1 Candidatus Gastranaerophilaceae bacterium
CAAATACTTACAGCATTAACGTTTTCGATTATTGCAGCACCTGTTTTCGCAAGTCCTGATTTTGATGCGGGAATGAGAGCTTATAAGCAGGGTAATTATGCCTTTGCAAAGACCATGTTTCAACAAGCTATAAAAAAGAACTACTATGATGTAGATTCTCGTTATATGTATTGTCAGCTCTTGATGCGAGATAAGCAATATGATATGGCAAAACAGCAGTATCAAATAATCATAAAAGCAGCTCCTTCGTCAAATGCAGCAAAGCTTGCAAAACAAGGACTTGATAATATAGATGCATACAAAGCAAGACTTGCGGCAGAGAAAGCTGGTACGACCCAAAATCGAACATTACTTGTTAAAAAGACAGCTAACGGAATGCCAACCGGAGCTCCGGTTTCCACTTTACAAAATGTCGCCAATAATCAAAATACACAAACGGCAGCTGCTGCAAAAACCCCAACCCCAAACACAAGCACTGCTGCGTCTAATACTACGGAAAAGAAACCTGAAATTACTGCAACAGAATACGTTAAAAATGCTTACAGAGGCGGGAAAAAGTATCTTCGACCAAGAGGAACTACCAAAGTTTATGTAGCATCTGATGCAAAATATAAACCAATGGTAGTAAAAGCATACAGAGAATGGCAATCTGCAATAGGCTCTGCCGTTATGTTTAGTTTTGTTGCAAATAAAGATATAGCAGATGATATTGTAACTTTTGACAAAAGCGACAGTGCAAGACAGGGATACTGCCAATATGATTTTCAAGGCGATTATCTTGTCGGAAATAATCTCGTTATTTTTTCTTATAAAGAAGATGGTTCTCAGAAGCCTGATGATTTAGTTTATAGCACTATGTTACACGAAATCGGACACTCTATCGGTATAGCCGGACACAGTCCCTATCCCGGAGATGTTATGTATCAAGGTGCAAGAGAATTATATACAAGCTTATCACCGAGAGATAAACAAACGGCAAGACTTCTTTACAGAAGTTACGGAAAAGCACCCGAGCTTAAAGATATTCAAGAAGCAAAAGAAGCTGAGTTAAAAGATATTGCTAAGCGTCTTCCTAACAGTCCAAGCGGTTTAACTGATTTAGGCGAAGAAATGATGGCTGCCGGAAAATATGAACAAGCAGTTGAATACTTTTCAAAAGCAGCAAGCATTGAGCCGACTAAAGATATTTATCTGCGTCTAATCAAAGCTTATAAGGAATTAAAAGACCAGGACAGTGTTATTGCTTGTTACAAAAAGATTCTCATAATAGAAAAAGACAAAGTTGATACAAAGATTGTTAACAATATTCTCTATTATTACCAGAAGCAAGGAAGAATCCAAGAGGGAAAAGACTTTATGGATAATATGCTCAAGAAATATCCAAATATGGAAAGCGATCCGGAAGTTGAGTCTTGGAAGGCTGTCTTTACTGAAAAGAATATAAAAAGAGAAGAAATCAGAAAAAGAATGATTAACGCTGCAATGGAAAAAAAGGGCAGATAAATACTCAATAGTTTCAAAGAAAAAAGAAGGTTTTTAATAATAAAAACCTTCTTTTTTTAAGAATAGGAAATCACTCAAACAAACAATACTTATTTAACAGATAATTGACTTTAACACCTTTTAGAGGGAACATATCCGTATGATATACGATAAGGAAGAAAGAAAGCCACAGATATGGCTTTGCGGAGCTCATTTTATAAATGATATATATACAGGCATTTTAAACCCCATCATGCCATTTATTGCCGAGCAGCTTAATATATCAATGTTTATTGCAACAATTATTTTAAGTTGTTCACACATATTTTCTTCATTATTGCAGCCGTTTTTTGGATTTTTTGCGGACAAAATGCGAAAAAGAGCATTAATTTTTTGGGGACTTATTTTTACGGCAGTATTTATAACACAAGCTCCTGTTGCAAATAATTTAGCTGCAATGATTATCTTTATAATTGTAGGCAGCCTCGGTTCAAGCCTGTATCATCCGCAAGCACTCGGACTTGTTTCAAAATTCACGACGTCAGATGTTGCTAAAAATATGGGCATTTTTATAGCAATGGGGACACTCGGATTTTCACTCGGACCGCTTGTTTCCTCTGCAATTGCTCAATATTTTGGGCTGTCAAAAATGTCTTTTATGGCAATAATCGGTGTTTTTTGGGCATTAATAATGTTTTTAATGATACCGAAATTTTCTGATGACACAAATATTCAGATGCCTCAAATAAATTTAAAACAAGCTTTTATAGATATTCTATCAAATCATAAATTAAACATATTAAACATTATTGCTCTGCTAAAGTCGTTAATGACGACATCTTGTTCAATTTTAATGCCATTTTTATGGAAATCTATGGGATATTCCAAATTTCAGATAGGAGCAGCTTTGTTTTCTTTTCTGTTTTTAGGCGGAATTTCTTCTTTTTTAAGTCCTAAATTAGAGCATAAAATAGGAACAAAAAATGTTTTTTATATTTCAATGATAACGACATGCCCGTTAATGTTTTTATTTATGTTCACATACACAACACATCCTACAATTTCCTTTATTTGTTTCGGATTAATAGGATTTTTCACAATGTTTGCGATGCCAATAACGATGAGCATGGCACAGAAAGTTTTGCCTCAATATAAAAGCATAATCGGCGGATTTATAAACGGATTTTCCTGGGGAGTAGTAGCAATAGCAATGACAGTAATCGGATTTATAGCACAAGAAACGAATATAATGAATGTTCTTGTAACAGTATCAATTATACCGGCTGTATGTTCGGTAATTGTAAAAGAACTGTTTAAAGAGCAAAAATAAAGAGCTGTTAAAATACTGTCATTCTGATAGCATTTTGAGGGTGAAAAATATTTTGCACGACATTAAAAATTCAAGAGATACTTCGGCTAAAGCCTCAGTATGACGGAAAAGTTATTGTCATTCTGAACCCATTAGTTTTTCGAGGGTGAAGAATCTATTTTAATTTAAGATACTTCGGACACAAAATACTGTTTGTCCTCAGTATGACATCAATTCTATATGCAAAATTAATATTGTGTTTATTCTAAGCATAACGCAGGCTTTGTACAATTTTGTGTAAACTACTATAGAAATCCTTGCTTTTTAATTATTTATTATAGATAATTATAATAGTATTTTTTGTTTAATAACAGTATGAAGGAGAAAAAAATGACAACCACAAGTCAAGGAAAAGTTGACTTTGCGAAAATTGACGAGGTACTAAAAAAATATGATTACAAAAAATCAAACCTCATAGCAATTTTGCAAAACATTCAGGAAGAATACAGATACCTTCCGGAAGATGCAATGATATACATCGGAAAAAAAGTCGATGGAATATCTCCTGCAACGGTATTTGGAGTTGCAACATTTTATGCACAATTTTCCCTTGAACCCAAAGGAAAATATGAAATAAAAGTATGCGACGGAACTGCTTGCCACGTTAGAGGTTCGATGCCTGTTTTAGAGGCAGTAAAAAGAAAAATTAAATTAACTGATGGTAAAATGACAACAGAAAACGGATTGTTTTCACTTGAAACAGTAAGCTGCTTAGGAGCTTGTTCGTTAGCACCCGCAATGGTAATTAACGGAAAAATATATCCTCAAATGACAGGGGATTCCGCTGAAATAATTATAGATACTTTATTGAAAGAGAATGAATAATATGGAAAAAACAGCATTAACGATAGATATAAAAGAAGAACAAAAAAAAGCTCAAGAATTAATTAAGCAGCAAGGCAGAAGAATTCTTGTCTGTGCAAGTACGGGTTGTATTGCAAACGGAGCTTTAGAAATTATTGAAAAATTTAAAAAACTCGGAGCAGATGTAAATGTTTTAAATAAAGCTGATAAACTGAGTGTTATTCCGACAGGATGTATCGGTTTTTGTGAACAAGGCGTTCTGGTGGTTATTCCTGACAAAAAATTAACATATGTTCACGTAAAAGAAGAAGATGTAGAAGAAATATATAACTCCGTACAAAATGATACTGTTGTTGAACGACTTTTATACGTTGACCCTGCATTAAACAAAAAAATAGTAAACAATGAAGAAATGAACTTTTATGCAAAACAAACAAGAACAGCATTAAAGAATTGCGGACATATCAACCCCGAAAGCTTGGATGAAGCAATTGCCGCAGGAGCATACAGTGCATTATCCAAAGTTCTGACAGAAATGGACTCGGAAGCAGTAATAAAAGAAATCGAAGATTCCGGACTCAGAGGCAGAGGCGGCGGAGGTTTTGCAACCGGAAAGAAATGGAGAAGCGTATATCAACACAGAGGCGGAAAATCTTTTGTTATATGTAACGGTGACGAAGGCGATCCGGGTGCATTTATGGACAGAAGTGTTATGGAAGATGACCCGCACAAATTATTGGAAGGTATGGCAATAGCAGCATTTGCCGTAGGTTCTGATGAAGGTTACATATACGTAAGAGCTGAATATCCTTTAGCTATAAAACGTTTAAAAATGGCAATTAATGCGGCAGAAGAAAGAAATCTTCTCGGCAATAATATTATGGGAAGCAATTTCAGTTTCCATATTCACATTAAAGAAGGAGCAGGAGCATTTGTTTGCGGAGAATCTTCCGCATTAATCGCATCAATCGAAGGCGAAAGAGGAATGCCCCGTCCGAAAAACATTCACATGGCAGAATGCGGATTATTTAAGCGTCCCACACTTTTGAACAACGTAGAAACTTTTGCAAACGTACCTTTAATTATTTTAAACGGTTCAGCATGGTTCAATTCAATGGGAACGGAAAAATCCAAAGGTACAAAGACTTTTGCCTTAACAGGAGAAGTTAACAATACCGGTTTAATTGAAATTCCAATGGATACAACATTAAGACAAATTGTATTCGACCTTGGCGGAGGAATAAGAAATAACAAAAAGTTCAAAGCAGTACAAATCGGAGGTCCTTCGGGCGGATGTTTAACGGAAGAACATCTTGATATGCCGATGGATTACGACCAATTAACAAAAGTTGGTGCAATGGTCGGTTCAGGCGGACTTGTTGTAATGAATGAAGATACTTGCATTGTAGAAGTTGCAAGATTCTTTATGAACTTTACCTGCAATGAAAGCTGCGGAAAATGTACACCTTGCCGAGAAGGAACAAAACAAATGCTTGCAATTCTTGAAAGGATTGTAAAAGGCGAAGGAAAAATGGAAGACTTGGATACCCTTGAAGAATTGGGCAGAGTCATTAAGGATGCATCTTTATGCGGTTTAGGAAAATCCGCACCAAATCCTGTTCTTTCAACATTAAAATACTTCCGTGATGAATATGTTGCTCATATAAAAGATAAAAAATGTCCCGCAGGCGTTTGCAAAGCACTCAAGCACTATGAAATAGATGAGGAAAAATGCAAAGGCTGTACAAAATGTGCAAGAAATTGCCCTGTCGGAGCTATTGAAGGCAATATTAAAGAAGCTCACAAAATTAATCAGGAAAAATGTATTAAATGCGGTGCTTGTATTAGTAATTGTCCGTTTAAGGCAATAACTCAAAAATAGTAGAAAAGGGATAAAAAAATGAGCGATAAAAAAACATTATTTATAGATAATACGGAAGTCACTTTCACAGATGAAAAAACCGTTTTAGAAGTAATCAGAAATAACGGCTTTAACGTTCCGACTTTCTGCGACAGACCGGATTTAACGCAATTCGGAGCTTGCAGAATGTGCGTTGTTGAACAGGAAGGAAGAGGAATTCAAGCTTCTTGTACAATGCCTCCGAGAGAAGGAATAAGAATTCACCTTAACTCGGCAAAAGTCAGAAAAATCAGAAAGACTATTCTTGAACTTTTACTTGCAAACCACGACAGAGAATGCACAACCTGCGATAAATCAGGCAATTGCGATTTGCAAAAATATGCTGAAGAATACGGTATTAAAAAAATAAAATATGTAAAATTAAAACCTGAAGATATGAAAGCGATTGATGATTTCAATCCATCCATAAAAAGAGACCCGAACAAATGTATTTTGTGCGGTGCCTGCGTAAGAGCTTGTACGGAATTTCAAGGTCATTCGGTATTAGGATTTACAAACAGAGGTTCACACACTGTTGTACAGCCAATGAACGGTCGTTTGTTTGCAGAAGTTGACTGTGTATTTTGCGGACAATGTCAGGCAGTTTGCCCGACAGGTGCTTTAACAATTAAATCAAACATTGATGATGTTTGGGAAGAAATCAACAATCCCGAAAAGAAAGTTGTTGTACAAGTTGCACCTTCCGTACGTGTTGCAATTGGTGAAATGTTCGGATTAAAACCCGGAGAAAATACAATCGGAAAAATTTATGCAGCACTTAGAAGAATTGGTTTTGATTTAATTTTTGATACAAACTTCTCAGCAGACTTAACAATTACGGAAGAAGCAAACGAATTTGTCGAAAGATTAACAAAAGGCGGAACATTACCGATGTTTACATCTTGCTGTCCTGCGTGGGTAAGATATATGGAAACGCAGCACCCCGATATGCTTGATCATTTATCTTCCTGCAAATCACCGCAAGGAATGCTTTCTCCTGTTATGAAAGAATTATTGCCAAAATATTACGGTTTTGATAAAGATAATATCATTGTTGTTTCAATTATGCCTTGTACAGCTAAAAAATATGAAGCAAAACGTGACCAGTTAAGACGTCACGGTAAATTTGAAACAGACTATGTTCTTACAACAAAAGAATTTGGCAGAATGATAAAAGAAGCAGGCATAGACTTCAACAGTCTTCCTGACGAAAAAGCAGATTCACCGTTCGGAGAATACTCCGGTGCAGGAACTATTTTTGGGGCATCAGGAGGTGTTGCGGAAGCTGCTGCAAGAACAGCTTATTTCTATGTAACAGGTGAAAATATATCTGACAACGATATTAAGCAAATGCGTGGTGTTGATAAAAATTCACGTTCAAAAACCGTTGAGTTAGATATCAAAGGTCAAAAGGTTGTTGTTAGAGTTGTTTCCACATTAGTTGAAGCAGAAAAAGCAATTAAAGAAATTCAAAACGGAACTGCAAATTTCCAATTATTAGAGGTCATGGCTTGTCCTGGCGGATGTATCAACGGAGGCGGTCAACCAACAAGCTGCCTTAATGTCAAAATCAGAGAAGAAAGAGCTCAAGGTTTATATGAAGAAGATAAAAATCTTGAATTCAGACGTTCTCACGAAAATCCGGATATCATAAGACTTTACAAAGAAGACTTAGAAAAGCCGGGTTCTCATACAGCTCACGAACTTTTGCATACAAAATACAGAGATATGTGCAAAGGTTCATATAAAGACGTTGAATAGAAACAGCTAACAAATTACAAAAGCCATTTAGACTGTAAAATCTAAATGGCTTTTTATATTATTTTAATTCATTTAAAACGGTTAATTTTGAACAATCAATGAGAATATCATTCGTATTCAACCTGCCGAGGGGAACTGTTTTGTTAGTTCCGTGATAATCACTACCGCCGCTTATTAAAAGATTATTTTCAACAGCACATTTTGTTAAAAAATTCTGTTCCTCCGCATTATATCTTGAATAATAGCATTCAAGACCTTTGATGCCGTATGTTTTCATTATTGCTAACTGATTTAAAAAAGTTTCTTTTGAAATATGTTTTTCGCCTTCACCACCCAGAGGATGAGCCCATACAGGTATTGATCCGGCATTTAAAAGTATTTGTACGGCTTCGCCCGTTTCAAATTTTGTATTACCTGTTTTGCAATCGTCAAGATATTTTTTCATTGCGGAAACATTGTCCAAAGCAAGATTTCTTTTAACAAGAATATTTGCAAGGTGTGTTTTAACTACGCTTTTTCTTGAATACAGCCACTCTTTCTCTTCTTGTGTGAGTTCAATATTCCAAACTTCTTTTAAATATTTTATTCTTTTTTCAAGTTTAATTTTTCGTAGTTGTTTACCCTTTTCAATTAAATTTGCAAGAGCCAAATCCTGTGGATTGTAGTTGTAACCCAAAATATGAGAAGATATACCCTCCGCTTTACAGGTAAGTTCAACTCCTTTGACATATTTTATTCCGTTAGGAATAATTTTTTCAATTTCAAAATGACCCTCAATTGTATCGTGGTCGGTTAGGGCGAATATTTCAATACCTGTATTTTTAATTTTTTCAACAAGTTCAAAGACAGTATCGCTTCCGTCCGAAAAATTGCTGTGTAAGTGTAAATCCGCTCTTTTCATAAATTAATTATACTATAAATTTTTTCTTTAGGTACTTTCGGCAATAATCTACATTTATTAAACTAAACTTACAGATTAATAGAATATTGGTTTGCTTTTTTATTGTCATTTTCACCGAGAGTTTTTGCAACTATTGCACTTCCACCCGTTCCAAACATAAATCCGAAAGCACCTAAAAGCATAATACAAGGGAATCCAAGATTTACTGCGGCGAACTCAGTTTCCCCACATAATTTGAAACAAAAAATCCGTCAACAATACTGTAAATAGATATAAATATCAACATTGCAATCGTCGGTATTGTAAATTTTATCAGTTTTAAATAATTAAAATTGTCAGATAATTTTATTTCACTTTTGTTCATAATATTTATTTACCTTGTCTTTAAAAATTTCAGTGTACTTTTTAGTCAAACGAATAAGCTCTTTTCTGTCTTTTTCTTCCATATCTTTAAATGACATTTTTTCAAGTTATATAACAGATATAATTTTTTTATTAACAAATTGCTGTCCCATCTCTGTTAAACAAATTTGCACGTCTTTCTTATTTATAGTTTTTAATGTCAAAATTCCACAAGTCATACAAACAAGCTCATAAAAATAATTTGAGCATTGACAAAGTTATTGAAAAAGGTGTTTTTAGTAAACAATTTTTAGAAAAACTATATAAAAATTCTAATCATCAAGTATTCCTTTAATTTATGGGTTTGGATGCATACAAAAAGGTTTTGGGGATAATTTACTTTGACGACATCAACGTAAATGAAACGATGAAAAATAATGGCGGATGTTTAGTATAACGAAAAATAAAACAAATTTTGCATATATTATACTTTTAGGGAATGAATGTTTATCAAACTAACGCTATTGTATTATCGGGGTTTTTATGGATAATAATAATTTTGATAATAAATGTTCTGATTTTATAATTTTTACCGAAGATTTTTGCATAAATATTGCACAATGCAGTCAAAAAGGAAACGCTTGTAAATCTTGCGGCGGATTTAACGATTTTTTCAAATGGCTGTTTGACAAAAATCCGAACAAGAAATCTTTCTTTGAAATATAAAAGCACCCTCTTTAATGAAAGGGTGCTTTTTAATATTGCTAAAAACAATTATTCCTCGTTGTGTTCTTCGTCATATTTGTGAGCTTTTACAAAAGCTTCCATTTCATCTAAAGAACCGTATACAGCGTGGCATCCGCAATCTACGTGGATAACTTCGCCGGTTACACCGGTTGATAAGTCTGAAGCAAGGTAAAGACCTGTTTTTCCGATATCTTCAAGGGTAACATTTCTTTTCATCGGAGCTTTAAGAACTGCCGCTTTAAGCATTTTATCAAATCCGCCAATGCCCTTAGCTGCAAGTGTTTTTACAGGACCTGCGGAAATACAGTTAACTCTGATATTATCTTTTCCGAGGTTATCTGCAAGATATCTTGTTGAAGCTTCAAGGGTAGCTTTTGCAACACCCATAATGTTGTAATTTGCAACAACTTTTTCAGAACCGAGATACGTTAAAGAGAATATTGAACCGCCGTTTTTCATATAGGGTCTTGCGGTTCTTGAAATAGCAACGAGGGAATATGCACTGACACCGAGAGCTAAATCCCAGCCCGCTTTTGAAGTGTTGACAAATTCGCCTGTTAAGTCATCTCTGTTTGCAAAAGCAACTGCATGAATAACAAAGTCTAAATCACCGTATGCTTTTTCATATTCTTGGAAAACTTCCGCAAGTTTTGTTTCGTCAGTAACATCGCATTCCATAATCAATTTTGAATTCATTGATTCAGCTATCGGACGAACTCTTTTTTCCATTGCTTCATTTGCATAAGTAAATGCAATTTCGGCACCAGCTTCAAAAAGTTCTTTTGCAATACCGTAAGCAATACCGCTTGTGTTGCTAACACCGAAAATTATACCTTTTTTACCCTTCATCAAATCCATAAATATATCCTTTCAAATTTAATAAAATAATATTACGTTAAAAATACAACATTGGCAAATTATACAAATGAATTTACGATACAAATTTTTAAACAGGCAATAAAAAACAATCTTAAAATTTTTACGACATACAATATTAATATTGTTAAGATTATATAAAGGTACGGTATGGTCGTGGTAAACTAAAATTATAGGAAAATATGAGGAGATTTATAAATGATACCTATTATGGATTCTAAAAGACAATATGCAAAAATCGGTGACAAGCTTGAAAAAGCAGTTATTGAAGTAATGCAGTCAGGTCAATATATTTTGGGAAAAAACAATAAAGCATTTGAAGAAGAAATGGCAGCATATTGCGGAACAAAATATGCAGTAGCACTCAATTCGGGAACAGATGCACTTCACGTTGCATTAAGAGCATTGGATATCGGAGAAGGCGATGAAGTTATCACAACCGCATTCACATTTGTTGCAACAACCGAAGCAATAGGTATCGTCGGTGCAAAACCGGTTTTTGCCGATATTGATAAAAATACATTCAACATTGACGCAGACAAAATTGAAGAATTAATTACCCCGAAAACAAAGGCAATTATACCTGTTCATTTATACGGTCAGCCTTGCGATATGGAAAAAATTATGGACATTGCAAAACGTCATAATTTAAAAGTTATTGAAGATGCTTGTCAGGGTATCGGCTCTGAGTTCAAAGGTCAAAAAGTAGGCTCATTCGGTGATTTTGGATGTTTCAGTTTCTATCCCACAAAAAACCTCGGCACAATGGGTGATGGCGGTATGCTTACAACTAACGATGAAAATCTTAGAAACAGAGCAGTTGCTCTTCGTAACCATGGCGGTGCGGTTCGTTATTATCACGATGAAATCGGTGTTAACTCAAGACTTGATGAAATTCAAGCAGCAATTTTAAGAGTAAAACTTCCTTACATTGATGAATGGAATGCCGCAAGAAAAGCAAATGCAATGTATTACAACGAATTATTTGCAGATTGCAAAGACGTTGCAACGCCTGTAGAACTTGATAATACAAAATGCATCTATCACCAATATACCGTAAAAATTCCGAACAGAGATGCCGTTCACAAAATGCTTCAAGAAAAAGGAATCGGAGCAATGATTTATTACCCTGTACCGCTCCATATGCAAAAAGTTCACAAGTATTTAAACATTCCGGAAAATTCACTTCCGAATACGGTTGAAAATACAAAACTTGTTTTATCTTTACCTATGTTCCCCGAACTTACAAAAGAAGAACAAGAAACTGTTGCAAAAACATTAATAGAATGTATCAATGCTTGTAAATAAAAAATAATAAAATAATATTAAAAAATACTCGGTCGCTTAAATCCATAAAGTGACCGAGATTTTTATTATAAAAATCAATTAATAATTTATTATTTTTGTAATACAATATTCCGTAAGAATTTTAAAGGAATATATATGGCAAAGAAACCGATAGTAGCAGTAATAGGAAGACCGAATGTCGGAAAATCGACTTTTGTAAACAGACTTATAGGTGCAAGACATTCAATTGTAGATGATGCTCCGGGTGTCACTCGTGACAGAAAATATTTTGATGTACAATGGCTTGATAAAGTTTTTACCGTAATAGATACAGGCGGTATTGTACCTTCTGATGAAGAAGATATTCCCGTAAATATTTTTGCACAGGCAAAAATTGCTTGTGAAGAAGCCGATAAAATAATTTTTATGACAGACGGAAAAGACGGTCTTACACCTATTGATGAAGATATTGCAAATATTCTCAGAAGAAGCGGAAAACCTGTTTTTCTTGCCGTAAATAAAATTGATTCTATTGAAAAAAGTACTTATGCGGCAGAATTTTATTCGCTCTCTCTCGGAGATCCATATCCAATCTCTGCATTACATGGTTCAGGCGGAGTCGGAGACCTTTTGGATGTGGTAACGGAAGATTTTGAAACTCAATCGGAAGAAGAGGAAAACTTAGAAAGACCAATCAGAATCGCTATCGTTGGCAAGCCTAATGCGGGAAAATCCTCAATCGTTAATGCACTTTTAGGCAAAGAAAGAGTCATTGTTTCAGATGTTTCCGGAACGACAAGAGACACAATAGACTCAGTTGTAAAATGGGAAAAAGAAGAGTTCGTTCTTGTTGATACCGCAGGAATTCGTAAAAAAGCAAAAGTCGATTGGGGAGTTGAAAAATTTGCGGTTGCAAGAGCCATAAAAGCCATAAGAGATTGTGATATCGCAATTTTAGTTCTTGATGCAAACGACGGATTAACAGACCAAGACAAAAAAATAGCTTCAATTGTTATTGAAGCAGGCAAAGGAATGATTGTTGCAGTTAATAAATGGGATTTGATTGAAAATAAAAAGTCTTCAACGATAAATAAATTTGAAAAAGCAATAGAACAAGATGCACCTTTTTTGCATTACGTCCCGAAAATATTCATTAGTGCCGTTACAAAACAGCGTCTTGTAAGTATTTATAAAGAATCAAAACGTGTCTGGGAACAATGTACGAAAAGAGTTTCAACAAGCTTGTTGAATAAAGTTATTTCAGATGCTTATGCAATGGTTCCTCCTGATACAATAAAAAATAAACGTTTAAAAATTTACTATACAACACAAATAAAAGTTGCTCCACCATCTTTTGCTTTTTTCGTCAATAAAGAAGAATTGATGAAAGACAGCTACAAAAGATATTTGGAAAATAAACTCAGAGATGCTTTTGGATTTTACGGAACACCAATTAGACTTGTTGTTAGAGAAAAACAGGAAAAAGAAAAATGATAACATTAGCAATAAAAATTGTAATAGCTGCAATCGCTGCATACTTAATCGGCTCTGTTCCGACAGGGTACATTATTGTTAAAACAGCTACAGGACAGGATATTAGACAAGTAGGAAGCGGTTCTACTGGTGCAACAAATGTTAAAAGAGTTATGGGGAAAAAATGGTTTTTCATAGTAATGCTCTTAGATGCTTTAAAAGGAGCAATCCCTGTAATTATGGCAAATATGATACCGTTTTTACATTCAAATTCGGGTATAACGGCAGTTATTGCAGCAGCTTTTGTCTTGATAGGACACAGTAAATCCATATTTTTAGGCTTTACCGGCGGAAAGTCAGTTGCCTCGGGTGTAGGTACTATTTTAGCTTTATCTCCTGTCGTTGGTATCTCTATTGCAGTAATTTGGGGCATTATCACTTATATTTCAAAATACGTTTCTTTAGGTTCGATTATTGCTCTTGCGATATCTCCGTTTTTAATGTATCTTTTCAAACAACCAAAAGCTTATATTATTTACTGTATAATTGGAGCTATTTACGTAATTTGGCTGCACAGAGAAAATATTAAAAGATTAATTGCAGGTAATGAAAATAAAGTTAGATAAGGTTTATTATGGGAATCAAATTTGCTCCAAAAATTAAAATAACAGACAAACACTCTCTGGCATTGGTATACACACCCGGTGTTGCAGAAGCATGTTTAAAAATTGCGGAAAATCAAAATGCTTCTTTTGACTATACAAACAGAGAAAACACTGTTGGTGTTTTTTCTTTTGATTATGAAAGAGCTTTACAACGTTCAACCTTTCTAAAAATGGTTTTAAATATAGATGCTGTTCCGCTTGAAATAAGTTCGGAAAAAGCAGACGATATAAAATTAGTTGCAGAAAGTTTAGAACCGAACTTTGCCGCATTAGATATGAGTCTTATTGCAGATTATATCCAAAATATTAATTTTAACGTTCACGTTCCCGTTTTAATAAAGCCTGTTTCTAATTTAAAAGAATTTTTTCTTTGCATTTCAAAAAATGCTTTTATTCCTGATTTGGACAAATTGAGCGGAACTATCAGTGAGCAATCATTAACTTTAAGAAAAAATGCAGGCGGTGTAATAGAATCAGAATTAACACAAGAGACACATAAAAAGCCAATAGCTATTATATCAGACGGTTCTGCCGTCTTAGGACTCGGCAATATCGGAGCATACGCAGCATTACCGGTTATGGAGGGTAAGGCAGTACTGTTTTCTTCTCTCGCAGGTTTAAGTGCCGTTCCGATATGTATTAACGAACAAAAACCCGAGATATTCATTAAAATAGTTTCTTTAATTCACAATTCATTTTCTGCTATAAATCTTGAAGATATTGCTGCTCCTTTGTGTTTTCAAATAGAAAAAATTCTTAGCGAAGCTGTTAACATTCCCGTATTTCACGACGATGCCCACGGAACATCAATTGTCGTTACAGCAGGACTTTTCAACGCATTAAAAGTTGTCGGCAAAAATATTGAAGATGTAAAAATTGTTATGTCCGGTGCAGGTGCTGCGGGTTATACAATTGCAAAACTTCTTCTTGAAGCAGGTGCAAAAAATTTAATAATCTGTGACAGAGAAGGTGCCTTAACTCACGATAATAATTACGTTAAACCAAATCATATAGAACTTTCAAAAATTACTAATCCGAAAAATGAAAAAGGTTCTTTAAAAGACGTAATTAAAAATGCGGATGTTTTTATCGGAGTTTCTGCTCCTAATATACTTGAAGAACAAGATATTAAAAATATGGCTGCAAAAGCAATCGTTTTTGCACTTGCAAATCCAACTCCCGAAATAATGCCGAATATTGCAGAACAAGCAGGAGCCGCCGTTGTTGCAACAGGCAGAAGTGATTTTAAAAATCAAATAAACAATTGTTTAGCCTTTCCGGGAGTGTTTAAAGGTCTTTTGGAATATAATATCAAAAAAGTTACTCCTAAACAGAAACTTAATTGTGCAAAAGCACTTGCATCAGTAGTAACTGATGAAAAATTAACAAAAGATTTTATCATTGCGGATGCTCTCGATTTGAATGTTCCGACTGCAATTGCCAAAAGTATTAAGGAATAGTTTTTATGGATAAATTTATACATTATTATTTACCTTTGGCTTACGATTTATGCAAAAAATACGCATTTACAGCCTTTGCAACAGCAATAATTGAAACCGTTTTTTTTGCGGTTTTAAAATATAACAAAAAAAATTTTCTCCCGTTCGTTTTTTCTGTAAATATCGTTTCAAACTTATTATTGAATATTTGGCTGTCTTTTACTCAACATTCCGTAAGCGATTTACGACTCGGAGAGTTTGTTGTTGTCTTAACAGAATTTTTGGCTTTTTACTCATTTTTAAAACCAAATTCAAAAAATGCTGCAAAACTCCTGTTAATAACTATTTTCTCCAATTTAATCAGCTATGCTGCAGGTGTTATTTTCTTTACTTTTGTTGTAAAGTAAAAACCTCGAAATACATGCAGTTAAAGAATTTACACAAATATTTAGAAATGTAACAATTTTGTTTCATGCTGAAATCAAGGGAGTAGAAAATGTTTTTATTATAATATAAGGATATACAAAATACATTTGAGAGAGTTGTATATCAATTGATAGAGGGACAGAGTATGGGTTTAGGTTTATCATTTGGTCATTTATCTATGGGTTCGGGCAGAAATGCTAATATGAACAAAAATAATAATAATAACAATAATTTCAATAATAATTCAGAAACGGCAGGCAGCTTAGCATTCAAAGGCGAAAGTGCAGGAAGCTTAGCTTTTATGGGTGAAAGTGCCGGTTCGTTGGCATTTGTGAACGGTGAAACGGCAGGCAGCTTGGCATTCTCCGGAGAGTCAGCAGGAAGCTTAGCTTTTACGGGTGAAAGTGCCGGAAGTTTAGCATTCCTCGGAGAAAGTGCAGGCAGCCTTGCTTCGTCTTGTGATTCTTCTTCAAGTTTCAGCACATTTGCTTAATGAATTATAGGGAGAAATCCTCCCTCCCTTCCAAAGTTTATAAACAAATTAAGAAAGAAGCTTTAAAGCTTCTTTCTTTAGTTTTATGTAGTAATATACGCAAAAGTACAAAAACCATACTTATACTGTCATTCTGAACCCAGCAGATTTTGTACTCTGCCGAACAAAACAATTCAGTGAATTGTTTTGTGAGAGGTTAGTAAGGTCAGACGTAAGTCTGCAGTCTCGAAGTAGCAAAAAGTC
>JBJEGL010000023.1:0-4246 GCA_051875035.1 Candidatus Gastranaerophilaceae bacterium
ACATTGTTTTGCTAGGTCATATAACCGCCTTTTGATGCACCTATACTACCAATTATTAAAATCAACAAAAATAAAACAATAATTACTGCAATCGTGCCTAAAAACCATTTTAAAAATCTTTTCATAATGCTCCTTTTTATTCATAATTTCTGATTAATGCAACAACACGACCAATTATTCTTATATTGTTTATGTCATTACCTTCTATGTATCGATTAGGAAACTCTGTGTTATCAGATTTAATTATTATTTGGTCAATATTTTTATATAATCTTTTTATGAAAAATTCTTCCAAATAACAAAATACATATATCTGATTATCAATAATTTGTTCATTGTTGTATGATTCAACAAGAATTTTGTCACCGTCTTCAATCGCACCGGACATACTGTTGCCTTTTGCGGTAATCACAGAATACTCTTTGTTATTGTCATAATTATTGATTAAATGCTTTGAAATCTTAATTCTTTCAAAATTTTGTGATTGCTCTAATATTCCAAGACCACAAGAAGCAATTACATCTGTATAATATTTCACCGTAATCCAAGAATTATTATTATCATAAGACATTGCTTCATCATCAATTTTTATTTCAAAATAATCTTCAATTTTTTGTTTGTGAACATTTGTTAAAAATGTATCTCTTTTAATTCTTAATGAAACACTCGATTTATCCAATTGTAGTGCTTGGGCAATTTCGGCTTGTGTCACTTTTCTTTGGAGCTTTTCGGTTAAAAAATTTTGTAATCCTGAAAATTTTAACAATAATTTTTCCTCAAATTATTTGCAAACTTATTGACATGTTTGCATAAAGTTTGTAAAATATTTGCATATTAATTTATTAAGGTCATAAGCATGAAAACACATTTCAATAAAAATTTCAATAGCCAACAAAAAAATGCAGAAAGAAAAGCATTCATTATTTATCATTTAATGCGAAAGAACATTACTCAAAAACAGGTTGCAGAAGAATTAGGAATTACACTTCCTTCTGTAAATCAATTTATTTCAGGCAAATATAAAAGTAAAAATATTAGTAATTGGTTTCTCGTAAACCTCAAAATTGAGGTGTAAATGGCTGTACAAAGTATTGACCAATATTCATATTTATCAATAAAAGTTGTTGCGGAAATGACGGGTGTAAATTTGCGAAAATTGCAAAGATATTGCAAATCAAACAAATATTCCTGCCGTAAAGTTGCTGCAGGCGGTGGCAAAAACGGTGAAAAATATGAAATATTGGTTGCAAGTTTGGAACCGACACTTCAGGCACAAGTTTTGTCAAATAGCAAGCAGGTTATACCTTTAATACAAGAAAATCAAGCTTATTCGCCTGCTTTAACAACAAACATTCAATTAAAAGTTATCCCTGACAGTGCCAAAGAAATCGCACTTGCAAAATTTAACATTGTCGATTCTTGGAAAAACTTCAGAGCTGATAAAAAAGATAAAAAGGCAGCAGATAAACAATTTTTATTACTTTATCCTGCATCTTACAAAAAAGAATATAAATTATTAGGTGATATTTCTATCGGTACATTATACCGTTGGAAAAAAATTCTTGATGATAATAAGAATAATTATTATTCTTTAGTTAATAATTATAATTATACAGGTGAATCACAATTAAATACTTCTTTGACAGACGAAGAAAAACAAGCATTTATAAAATTATATTATAATGATGCACAATTTAACCTCGGAACTGCTTACGACATTCTTAAATATCAAGCAGGCAAAGAAGGTAAAAGCATTAAATCAGAGGCAACATATAGAAGATTTGCAAAATATATTGAACGCAATCATTATGATTTTGATGTTTTGGCAAGGCAAGGCGAAAAAGCATTAAAAGATAAAGTTGTTCCGTCTATCAGAAGAAATGACGAAATTTTAAAAGTCGGTGATATATTAGTTGCAGACGGCAATAAACTTGATTTTATGATAATCAACCCATTTACAGGCAAACCCGCAAGAGCAACTATGGTCGTTTTTATGGATTGGGCAAGCAGGGATTACTTAGGCTATGAAATTATGTTTTCGGAAAATACACAATGTATTTCTTCCGCACTTCGTAATGCAATTATCCGTTTGGGTAAAATGCCAAAAGTTGTATATATGGACAATGGTAGAGCTTTTAAAGGCAAATATTTCACAGGAACAGACAGTTTTGATTCCTTTAAAGGAATATATGCACAACTCGGCATTAAACTAACATTTGCTAAACCGTACAACGGAAAAGCAAAGATTGTTGAAAGAACTTTCGGAGATTTTGTTAAATCTTGCCCGCCCGCAGTAAGTTCATATATCGGAAGCAGTATTTCAATGCAACCTGCACATATTAAAAGAAATGAAAAATTCCATAAAGAACTGCATAAAAATGATAAAATACCGACTCTTGAACAAGCAAAATTGATTATTGCCGAATGGTTGAATTTTTATCGTTCTAAAGAACTTGACAACGGTAAAACTATAAATGAGGTTTTTGAAGAAGGTAAAGGAACAGGCGTAAATATTGATATGCTTGACGAACTGATGATGAAATCAGAAGTTCGAAATGTCAGAAGAAATACAATTAAATTTTTCGGCTATGAATATACAAGCAATGATTTATACGGCATAAAAGATAAAGTTTATATTAAATACAGTCTGTTTGATATATCAAAAATCAAAGTATATTCAAGAAAAGGTGAATATATTTGTGAAGCTGCAACAGTTATTAAATATAATCCAATGGCAAAATACTTTGGAAATGCTACTGATATTTATTCATTAAAACAGGCTCAAAAAATACAAAACAGTCTAATAAATAAAACTGTAAAAGACACAAAAGCAGTAATGGGTAATACATCTTTTGAAAATTTACCTTGGGGAAAAATACCTGATGTCATTGAGGCAGAAGAAACAACAGGAACAAAAAAGAAATATGAAATTACGGGCTACACAAATGCACACAGGTATTTACCCGAAAAGAAAAGGTACACAATATAAGGAGGAAATAACATAACTATGGCAACGGAAATGTTAGAAAAACAAAAAGAATACGACAAAAATTTACAACAAAAAGTCAAAGATTTATTAAATTCTCAAAAAGTTGATGCAAGCACAATAGCAAGAGGTATCGGTAAATCACCAACAACATTCAGTTTATATATGCAATGTAAATATAATGGTAACATTGAACCAATAGAAACGGAACTTAAAAAATATATTGATTTTTTTAACAAAAAAGAACGGACAGAAACGAAATCATTAAGTTTTGTCGAAACAAGCATTGTAATGAAACTTTTTAATGCAGCGAATATGTGCCAATTAAAAGGAAAAATGGGTGTTTGTTATGGTTCTCCGGGAATTGGAAAAACAACGGCTATTTTAGAATATCAAAAGTTAAAAACCGGTGTTATTGTTGTTGACCCATTTGAACAATCATCAACAAGAGAAGTTTTACAACAAATTGCAGACCAACTTAATTTAAATTATTCTCATAATACGACATTAGATGATTTTTCAAATAGTGTTATAAGAAAACTTGAAAAAAATAAATATCTTATAATTCTTGACGAAGCCGAAAATTTAAAAGTTGATATTTTCAAAATCATTAGAAAATTACATGATAAAACAAAAAATTCTTGTGGCATTTTATTTGTAGGAACAGAAGCATTATTCGATTTACTTAAAAAAGTAAAATATGATTTTCCTTATGTAACAAGTCGTATCGGCTATATGAAAAAATTAGATGCACTAAAAATAGACGATATAGAAAAATTAGTTTTACAATATTATCCTAATGCGGATAAAAAATTAATTCAAACAATTGCAAAAACTTGTAATTTCAATGCAAGAGCAATTCAGAATTTATTAGATTTGTGCTTTGAAATCACATCAGAACAAAATATTGATTTAGATGTTGATGTAATTGATTCTGCCAAGGAGGATTTATTAATATGATAACTTTATCCTCTCCAAAACAAAGGCAAAAACTCGGGTATTTCCGAAAATTATTAAATATTTCGGAAGAAACTTATCAAGATTTATTGGCAGAATTTGGAGTTGAAAGTTCTAAAAATCTGACAACTCAAGAAATTGAAGCATTAACTGCACAACTCCGCAAAAATGCAGCAGAACAAGGATTATATAAGCCGAAACCGTCTTTTATTAAGTATAAATATAATAATCTTATTGGGCGACAAGGTATGGCATCACCTGCTCAACTCCGTAAAATTGAAGTAATGTGGAAAAATGTTTCAA
>JBJEGL010000024.1:0-4222 GCA_051875035.1 Candidatus Gastranaerophilaceae bacterium
TTGCCAGGCATTCCACACAAATATGAATTGTAGTCTCCGGTTTTGAATATTTCAAAAGTTACTGATGAAGATTTTGTCTTAACAATTACACTTAAACATAAAATTGATGAAAATAACTCGGAAGTTCTTCCTCTTGAAGTGCTTTATTCTAACGAAAAAACAATTTTTAATAAGCCGTCGGAATTTGTTGTATCAATAATTGAAAAACAGTTGAATTATGCAATAAAGTATTATCCGGAACTGGAGACTCTTTTTGAGGAAGGAAATGATTTCCAATTAAAGATGAATGTTAACGAAGTTTATAAAGTTATGGCGAATACTGCTTATTATTTGAATAAGGCAGGAATAGAGCTTATTTTACCCGAAGATTTCGGTAATATTGTAGTTCCGAGAGCATCAATAAATGCGAGAGTAAAAGCAGGAAGAGAAGCTGAGCTTCAAGAACTCTTAAATTTTGGTGCAAATACGATGAATTTAAGTAATATTTTTGAGTTTGATTACAAAATTGCAATCGGTGATGAAAAAATTTCCGTTGAAGAATTTGAAAAGTTAATTAAAGACTCAAAAGGACTTGTTGCTTATAAAAATATGTATATATTAATTGAAGAGGCAGAAGCTAAAGCATTGATTGATAAAGTTAAAAATCCTGCACCGGAACTTCTTACAAGAGCAGAGCTTCTTCATGCCGCATTGTCAGGTAACATCAAAGATTATGAATTTGATTATGATTCTGCATTTGCAAATATTTTAAAAGATTTAACCAAAATTCAAGAAGTAAAAACTCCTGAAGGCTTAAAGGGAACATTGCGTCCTTATCAGGAAAAAGGTCTGCGTTGGTTGTATACAAATACGATAAAAGGTTTCGGTACTTGTATTGCTGATGATATGGGATTAGGTAAAACAATTCAGGTTATCAGCCTTGTTCTGAAACTTAAAGAGGAAAACAGAGTTAAAGGGCAGTCTTTGGTTGTATGTCCTACAACACTTTTAGGAAACTGGGTAAAGGAGTTAAACAGTTTTGCTCCGTCGTTAAAAGTTTCCGTATATCATGGTGCAGAAAGACAACTTGATGAAAAAGCGGATATAATTATTACGACATTTGCTGTTTTAAGAATTGATATAGAGAATATCAAGAAAAAAACTTGGGGTATCTTGGTAATAGATGAAGCACAAAATATTAAAAATCCTGATACTTCGCAAACACTTGCCGTAAAATCACTTAAGGCGGAATACAAAATTGCTATGACAGGTACTCCTGTTGAAAACAGATTGACCGAACTTTGGAGTATATTCGATTTTATCAATAAAGGTTATTTGGGTACTTTACGTGAATTTCAAAAAAGATACGCTGTTCCGATAGAAAAATTTAAACAGACTAATCGTGCAGAGAAATTGAAACTATCTATTTCTCCGTTTGTTTTAAGAAGATTAAAAACCGATAAGTCTGTTATTACGGACTTGCCGGAAAAAGTTGTGCTTGATGAATATTGTTATTTATCAAAAACGCAGGCAGCATTGTATGAAAGTACATTAAACAGTATAATGGGACAAATTTCCGAAGCCCAAGGCATTAATCGCCGAGGAATGATTTTCAAATTGATAACTGCATTAAAACAGATATGCAACCATCCTTATCAGTACAAAAAGTCCGGAGAAATGACAAAGGATGTTTCCGGAAAATGTGATAAATTCATTTCTGTTTTAGACGGAATTTTGGCAAATAAAGAAAAATCGGTTGTTTTTACTCAATATAAAGAAATGGGTAAGATTTTGGTTCCAATTGTTCAGAATGAACTTTCTACAACACCGTTATTTTTCCATGGTTCTTTAAATACGGCACAGCGTGAAGCTATGCTTAAACAATTTAAAGAAGATGATGACAGTAAAATAATGATTTTGTCTTTAAAGGCAGGAGGTACCGGTCTTAACCTTACAAATGCAACAAATGTTATTCATTATGATTTATGGTGGAACCCTGCGGTAGAAGACCAGGCTACTGACCGTACATACAGAATAGGACAGAAAAATAACGTTATGGTTCACAGACTTATAACGCTCGGTACTTTTGAAGAAAAAATTGATGAAATGATAAAGAAAAAGAAAGAGCTTGTTAATATGGCAGTATTTGAAGGTGAAAAGACAATAACTGACTTAACAGATGAAGAAATCTATAATATCTTCACTCTTTCATAAAGTAATTATTTTAATAAAAAGTATAAGGAGCAAAAATGAAAAAATTAGCAGCTGTAATATCATTAGTTATATGTTTGCAAATTGTAGCATCAGATGCAATATTTGCAGTAACGGGGACGGAAACATCGTCTAAAATATCAAAGTTTGGAAAAATTTTAAAAATAATGACGGAAGATGAAACAAGCACGGAAACTTCGGAAAAATCAACACTTAAAAAGTTTTCTGATTTTTTGGATTCTGTAGATTCTACTACTGAAAAAGCATCATCTGCAAATAACGAAATTCAAGAATTGCAAACCGCAATAAAAAATAAAGATATTAATACTGTTAAAAAGCTTTTAAATAAAAATAATGTAAATATTAAATATTCTGACGGAACAACATCTTTAAATCTTGCTGTTTTGAATGATGACTCTGAAATGATTAAACTGCTTGTTAAAAAGGGTGCTGATATAAATGTAAAGAATAAAACAGGAGATACACCTTTATCAGTTGCTTCATATCTTGGAAAAATTAATGCAGTAAAAACATTGATTAATTGCGGAGCAGACTTGGGGGTAACAAACAACAAAGGCTGGACAGCTTTACATGCAGCAGTTGCAGCGAATAAAAAATCTGCCGTAGAAATTCTTATAAGTGCAGGAGCTAATGTAAATGCGGCTTCTGAAATGGGTATTACACCTCTCGGATTGGCAACTGTCATGAAACGTACCGAAATTAAAGAAATTTTAGTAAAAGCAGGTGCAACATACAACTTGTAGAATTTTGATATAAATAAAATGATTAAGAACCTGTTAACAAAAACAGGTTCTTTTTAATTGCTGTTAAATATTGTAAAATCGAATATTTATTTAATTTTTTATTCTTGTTAATATAAAAATTATAATGTTGTGTGATTATTGTAAAAGGATAAAGTTTGAGAAAATATTCTGATAAACTTTTAATACGAATCAAAACAACTTTTTTGATGATAGCATGTTTTATCTCATCGGGAGTGTATGCCGATACGGTCAAAACAAATCCCGTTGTTTGTGATTTAGATATGTTATGTTATAATAACCGCAAAGGAAAAGAGGATTGTAAAATGACAAGACAAGCACATAGTGAAACAGAAAAAGAACTTTTTGCTTCTGTAGAAAAGAACACGCCGGAATATGTAAAAAACACAACGTTACCGGATTTTCACAATAAGAATGCATTCACATTAAGAATTAAAAAAGAACATTTGGCACCTTATGATGCGGAAAAAAATCCCGAAGGATTAAATTTAACAAACTGGCTTGCAAATTATGCAAAAGAAGCAGCAGTATCAACAGCAGGAATCAGAGGTCCTCAAAATATTTTATATCCGCACGATGCAAGATTTCCGATTAATGTAATCGGGATTATTCTTGCAACACATGCAAAAGCACTTGTTGCAAAGAAAAATTATGAAAATAAAAAACTGTTGAAACTTGTCGGCAGAGAAGTTCGATATAATTCGGAACTTTTCCTTGATATGATAGCAAGAGTTCAAGCGGCACAAGGAATTGAAACAATTACAACAAAAGACAGACAATCAATGCCTATTTGGCTTGCATCATTTTTAGCATTTAAACTTGACTTACTTGGCGGAGAATATATTACCTCGAGTCACGGTATCAGCGTAAAAAATGCCACAAAAGATTTGAATTCACAAGGCAGCCAATATCTTCCCGAAGAATCAATGGCTTTCGTAAATCAAATCAAAGCAATATTCAAAGAAGTTGAGGAAAAAGGATATTATGATATCCCTATTGCTGCAAATAATGATAAGTTAATTAATGAACACTTCCTTGAAAAGTATAATGACGGAGTTGATTTATACGTTGAATACTTGAGAAGCGGTGTTGCAAATGAAAATAATGTAAAATTAATTGATGAATTAAAAGACAAAATTGTTATTGAAAACGTTGGCGGCTCTGCATACAGAACTCTTTCAAGAGTACTAAAAGACTTGAAAATAGAAAAACATTACGACTGGTTTAACACAGAAGAAGACCCATTTTTC
>JBJEGL010000025.1:0-4145 GCA_051875035.1 Candidatus Gastranaerophilaceae bacterium
TTTTCTTGAATATGATAAAAATGATTATTGCACCTTTGCTTTTTTCTGTTCTTGTAACAGGGATTGCAGGGCACGGAAACATAAAGTCACTGGGGCGTTTGGGTGTTAAAACAATTGTTTATTTTGAAGTTGTAACAACATTAGCATTATTTATAGGTTTATTTTCAGGTCATTTTTTTAAACCGGGTGTTGGCTTTAATGTTTCTGCAAGTGACAGTATGATGGATGTTGTTTCGGGAATGGCAAAAACCGACATGGGGGGCAGTACTTGGGATATAATTTCAAATATTTTAGTTCATGCTTTTCCTACGAGTATTGTGCAAGCAATGGCTACAGGGGATTTATTACAAATTGCTGTTTTTGCTATATTCTTTGCGATATCTGTTTGTGCAATCGGACAAAAGGCAAAGCCTGTTCTTGATATTTTACAGTCAACATCTGATATAATGTTTAAATTTACGGAATTTGTAATGTTGTTTGCACCTATGGGTGTTTTTGGTGCAATTGCTCATACAATTGCTGTGAATGGGCTTGGAATAATGGTTAATTATGCAAAAATTATTTTTGCATTATATTGCTCTTTATTAATATTTTTAATCTTTGTTTTAACGGTTGTTTGCAGAATTTGTCACGTTTCTTTTATGGGATTAATTTCTGCACTTAAAGAACCGGCTCTGCTTGCATTTACTACAGCAACTTCTGAGGCAGCACTTCCAAAGGCAATGAAAATTATGGAGGAGTTCGGCGTTCCTAAAAATATTGTCGGATTTGTTATGCCGACAGGTTATACTTTTAATATGGATGGTAGTACACTATATTTATCGCTCGCTGTACTTTTTGCAACACAAATTTGCGGTATAGATTTACCTCTTTCTCAGCAATTAATGATAATGCTCGTGCTTATGGTAACAAGCAAGGGCATGGCGGGTATTCCAAGGGTTACATTAGTTGTTTTGGCGGGGGTTTTAACAAGTTTTAATTACCCATTAATTGGTGTTGCGATATTACTTGGTATTGACCAAATTCTTGGTATGGGCAGAACAACAGTTAATTTAATAGGAAATTGTGTTGCTACTGTTGCTGTTGCTTGTTGGGAAAAAGAATTTGATTATGAAAAAATGAATAAATATGTTGGTGGAAAGCCTAAAAAAGTAAGACTGTTTGGCTATTTACGTTATAGATATCTTTTGAAAAAAAGAGCTGAAAAATGTAGCCGTTTGGCGGGCTAATATAGGCATATTTTAAAATATAATTTATGATATTTTCAAGTCAAATAAAGGACTTGAATGTTATGAAGATTGTTTTTTTTGATATTAAAAATTATGAGAGAAGTTATTTTGAAGGTAATTTAATTTTTGAAAATTGTGAAATTTTGTACTATAAAGAGCCTCTTTTGAATACTGAATTTCTTGATGAAAATGTCTATGATGCGGATGTTATTTGTGTATTTACGTCATCAAGATTGGGTAAAAATATTTTATCAAAATTTAAGAATTTAAAATTAATTTGCACTCGTTCAGTAGGTTTTAGTCATATTGATACTGACTATTGTAAAAAACATGAAATAAAAATTGCAACAACGCCTCATTATGGTGATAATACTGTGGCAGAATTCTCTTTTGCTTTATTATTGGATTTGGTGCGAGAAATCTCTATTGCTGCACATGATGTCAGGTATGGAGAGGTTAAAACAAATTATACCGGATTAGAGCTTGCGGGAAAAACCATTGGAATATATGGAACCGGAGCAATTGGTTCAAAGTCGGTCAGAATTGCTAAAGGTTTCAATATGAATGTTATAGCTTGTGATATTATTCATAATGATGAACTTGTTAACACATATGGTGTTGAGTATGTAACAGTTGAAAATTTGTGTGAAAATTCTGATATTATTATGCTCCACTCTCCTTTAACAAAGGATAATTTTCATATATTTGATACTGGTAAATTCAACTTAATGAAACCAAATGCAATTATCATTAATACGGCAAGAGGAGAATTAATTGATACAAAAGCTCTTTATAATGCTCTTTTGCAGAAAAAAATAAAGGGTGCTGCACTTGACGTTGTTGAGTGTGAAGAACATTTTGTTACAAATAATGACGTTTTTGAAAATAATGAAAATCAAGAATGTTTGAGAAAAACTTTGATAAACCATGTCTTATTAAATTTACGAAATGTAATAATTACTCCTCATATTGCTTATGATTCGGCAGAAGCTACAAGTCGTATTTTGGAATTAACTTTGCAAAATTTGGATGAATTTTTTAAAAATGAAAAAATAGGCAATGAATTAAATTTGCATAAATAGTATCTTTGCCGTATTATTGAAATACAAGTGATGTCTATGTATTTGGAAAGGCGAAAATGAATCCGATTTTAACGCTCGTGGTTCCATGTTATAACGAAGAAGAAGTTCTTGGCACTACAATTGAAAGATTGTTAGAGGTTCTTAATGAGCTTTCAGATTCCGATGTTATTTCTGATGAAAGTTTTATTTTTTTAGTTGATGACGGCAGTAAGGATAAAACTTTTGATATAATGAAACATTATCATGAGCTGTATCCTCAAAAAGTGAAAGCAATTTCCTTTATGAGAAATTTTGGTAATCAAAAAGCTTTTTTGGCTGGACTTTTAGAGGTTAGAAAATATAAATTTGATTGCTGTATTACTATTGATGCGGATTTGCAGCAGGATGAAACTAAAATTGTTGAATTTATTGAAAAATTTAAAGAAGGCTATGAGCTTGTTTATGGTGTTAAAATACAGCGTAATGATACTTCTTTTATAAAAAAGATATGTGCGATGGCATTCTATAAAATTATGAATTTATTAGGTGCAAAAACATACCCAAATCATTCGGAATACAGACTTGTTAGCAGAAAGTTAATTGATATTTTATCTAATTATTCGGAAAATAATATATTTTTGCGTGGAATCTTTCAGGAAATGAGTAATAATCCTGCTATTGTATACTATGATGTTAAAAAACGAACTGCAGGTGTTTCCAAATTTTCTATGTTTGATTTATTTTCACTTGCAATACAAGGGATAACGTCTTTTAGTACTACGCCGCTGAGATTAGTAACTTTTGCCGGTTTTATAATGTCCTTTTGCTCTTTCATGCTCGGAATTAGTGTTATTATTGAAAAACTCTTTAATTTGTATATAATAGATGTTCCGGGTTGGGCTACGATTGTGGCTGCTATATCTTTTATCGGCGGTATTCAGATATTTTGTATAGGAATTATCGGTGAATACTTAGGACAAATATTTGTCGAAGTAAAAGCTCGACCAAGATACATTGTTGGTAAAACTTTAGACTAAGAAGTAATTGTTTTTATAAAATACCTTTTGTTGATAATAAAGAGTCTTTGTTCTTTTCGTCGATTGCTGTTGCCTGTCCTAAAGCGTGTGCAAATGCCTTAAATGCACATTCTATAATGTGGTGAGTATCTTCTCCATCAAGCATGTCTATGTGAATTGTCGATTTGGAACTTTGTGAAAAACTTCTAAAAAAATGAGCGAGCAAAACTGTTTCAAAATCGGAAGTTCTTTCATCCTTTAAAGGTACATTTACTTTACAAAAATTTCTTCCGGACAAATCTAAAACACATCTCACAAGTGCTTCATCCATTGGAAGACATTTTGCTCCGTATCTTATAATACCTTTTTTATCGCCTATTGCTTCTACAAATGCTTCACCAAGAGTTATTGCTGTATCTTCAATAAGATGATGTGCATCTCCGTCTTTTGCTTCTGCCGTTATTTCTATATCGAATTTTGAATGTGCTGCAAGTTGCTCGAGCATATGTTTAAAAAATTTAAATTCGGTTTTTATATTATATTTTCCACTTCCGTCAAGATTTATTTTTACGGAAATTGATGTTTCTTTTGTTTCTCTATTTTTTGTTGATGTTCGCATTTAATTCTCTTTCGGTTACTGTTAAAAGTTCATTGATTGATGTGAGCACGTAATCTGCACCATTGTCTGTTAAATGTTTCTTCATGTCTTCATTTTGATGCTGCGGTGCAAGAACACCAATAGTTTTTGTTTGTGCCGATTTTCCACATATAATGTCATCTTTTGTATCGCCAAAATAATATATTTCTGTTGCCAATACTCTTTCTTTTATCTCATCTAT
>JBJEGL010000026.1:0-4121 GCA_051875035.1 Candidatus Gastranaerophilaceae bacterium
ATATCGTATTTTCCGATATAAATTTCGTCAAGCCAATCCGAAATCGCCGTTGCAACATCCGTTGAACGAAAATATCGTTTTTGCTGGAGCGGCTTTAAGAAATACATTGCAGCTTTATAATCTTTAAATTTTGAAAGCTTTAAACCTATAAATTTGAAAATAATATAATTTATATAATTATCAATTAAATAATCTTTAGTATTTTTAATCTCAGAAAAAATACTAAAGTCAAATTCGTTCAACTTTTTCATTGAAGCAGCAAGCTCATCCGTAAAAGAAAATAGCTCATACTTTATAGAAAATAATTTATCCGAAAGTTTCACTTTAGGAATAAAGTATAATTTCTGAACTGCTTTTAATACAAATTGAGTTAAATTATTCAAAGCTGAAAATGACTCTGACAAATCTTCATTATGTTCAACGTCAGAAAAACAAGAAAAATATTCCCAAATAACTTCAAGAGGAATAGCATATCCGTCTTCTTCTTTACCGTTAATTATGCGATTTTTTACAACAAATCTGTATAAAGAACCTTTTGATTTCAGCCAAAAATCAAAATTATTTTTCGGATAAACAAAAACCATAGGTTTTTTATTTTCTTCAAAAATATGAAAATTTGTTGTTCTTAAAATAGAAACAGGCTGATTAAAAGTTGCTTCAAATTCATCTTCAAAAACACCGTAAATAGTGCTTATTGTAAGACGAAAGTCTTTTTTCTCCATACCCGCAGGATTTTCTGTCAAATTCTGGAACAGAGTTTCTATATCATTTTTTTTGAAAGAATATGTATGATGCTCGGGAGTTAAATCTTTTTCATTTTCAATAACTTCTTCATCGTAATCTTCTTCAAGTTCTTCATCATATTGGTCGTATAAAAGTATATTATCTTGTAAATCCATTCTTAACCTCAAGTCCCTCAAACAATATTATAACAGAGAAAAGGCGATTTGAAAAACTTTTTTATAAATACAATATTTTGATGAGAAGAAATACTTTATTATAACTTATTTTTGTATTTGTAAATACTGTAATTCTAACTCTCTATAAATGAAAAATATTTTTTAAAATTTGCAAGTCTAAAAAAAATAGTTTAAAATTCAATTATGACAGATATTTCAGAACAATTAAAGCTTCTTCCCGAAAAGCCGGGTTCGTATCGTTTTTTAGATAAAGACGGAACGATTATATATGTTGGAAAAGCAAAAAATTTAAAACGCAGGGTAAACTCATATTTTCACAAAAAACATGACAGTGTGAAGTTAAAAGTTATGGTTCCGCAGATTGTAAAAATTGAGTTTATTATTACTAATACAGAAACCGAAGCTCTGATTTTAGAATCGCACTTAATTAAAAAATATAAACCTAAATATAATGTTTTATTGAAGGATGATAAAAAATATCCGTATTTTTTGATAACAGATGAAGAATATCCGAGAATTTTAATAGTAAGAAAACATAATATTAATATGGAAAAAGGCAAATATTTCGGTCCATATACCGATTACGGAGCAATGTATTCGACTCTTGATTTGATGAAAAAACTTTTTCCTTTAAAACAATGTAAAACGCCTAAATTTAAAAACAGACCGTGCATATATTACGACATAAAAAAATGTTCTGCACCTTGTCAAAAGCTTATTTCATCGGAAGATTATAAAAAACTTATAAATAATGTTGAGCTGTTTTTATCAGGGAACAGACTGCTGCTCGTTGAAGAGCTGAAAAAAGAAATGATGTATTACTCAGACAGGTGTGAATTTGAGAAAGCCGCAAAATACCGTGATGCCTTTTTCAACGTCAAAAAGACCATTGAACAGCAAAAAGTAGTATACGAAAGTACAAATGTTAACCGTGACATTATATCAATTACAGATACAGGAAGTATTTGTGCCGTATCTTTATTGCAAATTCGTGACGGAAGATTAACAGATAAAAAGGATTTTGAACTTACCTCGGGAGAATTTAATGCGGAAGAAGATTTGTCTTATGCCTTTTTAGGAGAATATTATTCAAGAACAAACGATATTCCAAAAGAAATTATTATTCCAACGACAAATTCTGATTTAAAAATTGTTGAAAAATGGCTGACGGGAATAAAAGGTTCAAAAGTTAAGATTATAACAGAAATTACCGACTCAAATCGGGATATCATTGAACTTGCAAAAAAGAATTCAGACTATTTCCATGAAAAAATAAAACTTTCTCAAATGAAACAGCTTTCCGAAGATTACAATAAAGTCGGAGCATATATATGCGAAAAATTGCAATTGAAAAGATTTCCTCATAGGGTAGAATGCTACGATATTTCTCATATACAAGGAACTAATACCGTTGCATCAATGGTTGTCTTTATAAACGGATTACCTGCTAAATCAGAATACAGAAAATATAAAATAAGAACGGTTGAAAACGGTAAACCTGATGATTTTCAGTCTATGAAAGAGGTTTTATCAAGACGTCTTGCAAAATTAAATGATACGAATTACCCCGATTTAATAATTATTGACGGAGGTAAAGGACAACTTTCAAGCGTAATACAAATTGTTGAAGAAATGGGAATTTCCGATATAAATTTTGTTTCTCTGGCAAAAAGAGAAAAAGAAATATTTGTACCGCACCAATCACGTCCCGTAATATTTCCTAAAAATTCGGAACAACTGTATTTCTTTCAAAGAATAAGAGATGAAGCTCACAGATTTGCAATAACTTTTCACAGAAATTTAAGACAAAAATCGACTCTTGAATCTGTTTTGGACAACATAAAAGGTTTATCGGAAAAAAGTAAAAAAATAATAAGAAAAAACTTTAAAGATGTAAAAAGAATTTCACAGCTTACATTACCGGAAATTGCATTGCTACTGCCTCCGTCACAAGCAGACAGAGTATATCGAACTTTTAGGGATAAAAGTGACAATATTCAAAAAACAACAAATCAAGAAAATAACAATACACAACATTGACAGAGTAAGCATAGCAAGGTAACATAATGTTCAGAGAGGTATGAAATGAAAAACAAATTGCCGTCAAAACCGCAAATGCTGACCATTGATATTACTGACAGATGTCAGATGAAATGTGTTACTTGTTCAAAATGGCAGGTATCATCGGAAGTTATGCACAAAGAATTAACTACTGAGCAGTGGAAAGAAGTCTTCCGGCAATTAAGAGAATGGCTTGGCGATGGTTTTTGGATTTGTTTTTCGGGTGGTGAACCTTTTTTAAGACCGGACATATTTGAATTAACAGAATATGCTACGTCTTTAGGGTTTAAGGTTTCTTCAATGACAAATGCTTTTTCTGTAGAGCATCTTGTAGACAAAATTATTGATAACAAATTTGAAAGTTTAAATGTATCTTTGAATTCTATTGTAGATAAATCGATTCACGATACTTCAAGAGGAAGAGAAGGCAGTGCTCAAAAAATTTGCGACTTTGTATGGCAAATTATGAATTACAAAAAAGGAAGAAATGATAATTTGAGCATTAACCTTGCGACCATTATGCTTCCTGAGAACCTTGATGAAATTGTTTATTTGATTGAATATGCAACAAAAAATCATTTAAAGAATATAATGTTTCAGTTAATTGAAGATAAAAATTCCTTCCATGCTTATGCCGACAGAAAAGAAATTGATACGGATAATTATGTAATTCCCGAAGAATATAAGAAAACAGTTATGGATATGGCAGAAAAAGCTATTCCGATAATTGACCACTTAATAGAAATGAAAAGAGCGGGTCATGCAATAGCTAACAGCTATGAACAGCTTGAAGCTTATAAAATCTTCTTTAATAATCCTGAAGATATTATTAAAGCAATTACTTGTGATGTAGGTTCAACAAATTTTGCCGTTGACCCGTACGGTGATGTAAGGTTATGTTTTAATATGAAGCCTATCGGTTCAATTTTGGAAAAAACTCCTCAAGAGTTATGGAACAGTGAAGAAGCAGCAGAATGCAGAAAAAAAGTACATACCTGTAAAATGTGCTGTAGATTGATAAATTGTAACTTTAAAGCTAATTTTGCAAACTTCAATAAACCGTTTCTTGTGAGATTAAAAAATAAAATTTTGAATTTATTTGCTTTCAACCATTAAAAATTAATAAAAAGTGATTATTTA